>CAKXAF010000188.1 GCA_934869045.1 uncultured Nitrososphaerota archaeon
GGCTTGTCCGGATGCGGAGAGCTTTCGAATTTGATCCGCTCTGGATTTGACGCCAGCGGATACGTCCAGGGAATTCTGGACTGCACGTATAAGGCAGCCTACGACCAATATATGAAACTTACGGATGCCACTCAGGAAGAGGCGGAAGAGGCCTATGAGGGCGGCATCGAGGCGGAGGCCCAGACCTTTATGCAGATGTGCACCATTGATGCGGATCTGGTGTCAGACGAGACTCTGGAAGGAATCAAGGATTTTTACCGCCGTGTATATCAGAAGTCCAAATATGAGGTGAAGGACGCCGTCAAGTCAGACAGCGGTTTCTTTGTGGAGGCCGTTATTGAACCCATCGATATTTTCCAGATTGCCTGGGACGATATGAACGCCTTCTCCGAGCAGTTCAACGAGCGTTTTGAGAACGGTGAGTTTGACGAGTATACGGAAGAAGCATTCGAAGAGGAATATGCCCAGGGAATGCTGGAGGTCTGCAACAGCTATGAGGATCAGATCGGATATCTGGAGCCGGTGAGTGTTGTTGTCACCATTTTCGCAGATGAGGATGGGATCTATACCCTCAGCGATGAGGACTTTCTCCGGCTTGATACGGAAATCATCAGTTACGACTAAAAAGGGTCTCCGTCAGCGCCCCGGTTATTGCCGGGGCGCTGTTCATATTTTGTGCAGCTTTCCATTAAAAATCGTTTTCAATCTTCATCGAACTTTCACTCTGCTATCAAATGCAGGTCACTTGACAGGGGTATTCTATAAACAGAACAAAGAAAGAGGCCGGAAAACCGGACCCCAAAATAGAACCTGTGCTTGAAAAGGAGCGATTGATTGTGCGGAACGATTACAATTTCCAAAATTATACCGATCAGGATGCCATGGACCGGACTCCGGCGCCCCAGAACGGCGGGAATTTCCAAATCCCTTCCCCGGAACATAAGCAGCGGAAGGAGCGCTCCCCCTATATGACAAAAAAATGGGAGCTGTTGTTATGGCGCTGTGCATCCTTGCCGCAGGCAGCGCAGGATTTGCAGGCGGCGTCCTGGTCAATGGAACCCGGAGTGAGGCAGGCCAGACGGTTCTGAACAGCGATGGGAGCAGCACAACCTCTGTGCAGCACACCGCTTTGAATGTGTCCTCCAATACGGCCGGAGAGAATCTGACCGTCAGTCAGATCGCCGCGCAGACCGCCAATTCCGTAGTGGAGATTACCACAGAGGCCACCAGCTATGACATGTACATGCGCCAGTCCGTCAGCGAAGGCGCCGGAAGCGGCGTCATCCTCACCGGCGACGGATATATCGTCACCAACAACCACGTGATCGACGGCGCCTCCAAGATCACCGTTACCCTGAAGGACGGAACCAGTTACCCGGCAGCGCTGGTGGGGACGGATTCCCAGGGGGACATTGCCGTGATCAAGATTGACGCCAGCGGACTTCAGCCCGCGGTGATCGGCGATTCCTCTGAGCTTCAGGTGGGCGACCTGGCAGTCGCCGTAGGCAACCCTCTGGGGCAGCTGGGCGGCACGGTCACAGACGGTATTATCAGCGCCCTGGACCGGCAGATTGATCTGGACGGCAAGACCATGACCCTTCTTCAGACGAATGCGGCCATCAACCCCGGCAACTCGGGCGGCGGCCTGTTCAACAGCAAAGGGGAGCTGATTGGCGTTGTTGTGGCAAAATCCTCCGGCAGCGGCATTGAGGGCCTGGGCTTTGCCATCCCGATCAATACAGCCAAAGACCTGATCGACCAGATCATGGAATACGGCTATGTCAAAGGCCGCATTGACCTTGGCATGACCACTGTAGATGTGTCCAACGCACAAGTTGCGATGATGTACCGCCTGTCCAGTACCGGCGTATATATCGATGAGGTAACCCAGGGTTCCAACGCGGAAGCGGCTGGATTCCGCTCCGGAGACCGTATCCTCTCCTTCAACGGCGAGGAAATCTCCAGCGCCAGTGATCTGACTCAGGCACTTCAGAACTGCCAGGTCGGCGATACCGTGGAAATCATCATCGTCCGTGATGGACAAAAATATTCAGGCAGCCTGACGCTGGAGGAATCCAAGCCGGCCTCGGCAAACTGAATCGTTTCATCCTCTTCTTTACCGGTTCCGGCCGTTCCAAGCGGGACGGCCGGAGCAGCCGGACAAAAAATGAGCCTCCTCCATCCTTTTTTCTGATATAGGCAAAGGGCCCGGCATTTCTGCCGGGCCCTTTGCCATGACGTAAAGCAATCTTATCGGATTTCATCCAGATGCAGCCGGACGCCGCCCTCTCGCAGGGCCTTCTGTATGCGGTTCACTGGAAGAAGATTCAGATCCGGCACATCCAGGGCAGCCGCCAGAGCTGCGGCGGTTCCAGCCGCCTCCCCAGTGACGGCGCAGGTGGGGATGACCCGGGTGATATCCCACATATCGTCGGTGACAGAAATGCACCGCCCCGCAGTCAGAAGATTTTTCGCCTTTGGAGCGTTTTGCAGGCAGCCATAAGGAATCTCAAAGACCGGTCCCCGTTTCCGCCAGTCGCCGGTCATTCCCACGGAATCCGGGAAGGAAACATGGTCCTCCCCTTCATCCAGAGTATAGGCCCCGTCCAGGCGGCTGGTCATGCGAATTTGGAGGATGCCGGGGATGGTCACCGGTTCCAAAGCGGGATCGTCCTCCCGGGCGTGAAGGACGTCCGCCAGAATCTGCTGATGGGAATGTACGATCATTTCGCTGTTTTCCTGACCATCCAGACCGGAATACCGCCGTTTGGTAAGGGATTCCGTCTCCTGCCCTGGAATATCCGCCGCTCCCAGCATTTTGAGACGCAGCCCATCCTTTCCGCAGAAATAGTACCACGCAGCCAGCGGGTTTCCTCCCTGATGAATGGCGGCGGGCGCTCCGCTCATCCGGCAGAGATCCGCGTCGCCGGTGGCGTCCACCAGCATTTTGGGAAAAATCACCGTCTCCCCGCCCTTGTTGTAGGCCTGAACCTGCCGGATAAAGCCGTCCTGCTCTTCCGTGCCGGTAATGCGGGTGTCATAGAGGATGGAAACCCCCGCGTCCAACAGCAGCTTTTCCACATCAAAGGCAAACAAATGGGGATTGTATTGAGCCTGGAACCGGTCCCTGCACTTTTCCTCCAAAGTCCCGCTGCCCAGCCAGGCGGCGGGATACTTCCCCTGACAGCCACGGCGGATGGACAGCCGGAGCAGTTCCTCACCAATGCCGTAGATCACCTGCGTCCCCTTTCCGTCGCAGAGGGGGAGGTAGATGGTTACCAGGCCCAGTGTTCCCAAGCCGCCAAGCACGCATTCCTTTTCCACAAGCAGTGTTTTGGCCCCGGTCCGTGCCGACGCCAGGGCGGCGGCAATGCCGGCAATACCGCCGCCGGCCACCAGAGTGTCGCAGTTCAGAATGGTTTTTGTCTGTTTCAAGCAGAATCGCTCCCTTCAAACTTCCCAAAGACTGTCAAAATAAGCGCCGGTTCGTGCCGGATCCTCGCGGTTCAGCAGAAGCCGGACATTGCCTTGCGGCAAAGGGCTGAAACGGGTGAAGCCGTCCGCCTCCACTGTGATACGGCCCGGCTCGGAGAGGGTGAAAAAGGGTTCCGGGCCCTGAACCGCCGCCCAGACCGCTGTCAGATCCCAACTGGGGCGGCCCTGAGGGCTGTAAAGAGAATAAGCCTTGGAAACCGGATGCTCAGGCGGAAGGTTCCCCCAGGAGCGTCCGGTTATGATGGGCAGCCCCGTCTCATACGGGGAAAGCACTACAGGCACTCCCAACTCTTCCAGTGCGGAAAAGGTCTTCCTGGCAGCGGGGATGTCCATCTGTACGTTCCACTCCGGCCGTTCCAGACCGCCGGCCATAGCAGCAACCTGTTTCAGCTTCCGCCCGGCCAGCTCCCGTCCGCGGGCGGAGCTGAGAAAGCGGCCGATGTTGTTCAGCGGGCCGATCGCCGTCAGGACTGCACTGTGATCCTCTACAGAGGAAAGCGCCTCCTCTAAAATCCGGCCTGCGCCGGAAGTGCAGGGGCTTTTTTGAAATCGGTTGGGATAATGCTCCGCTAAAAAGCGGTTATAAAGAAGCCCGTCGTTCAGAAAACCAGGCTCCTCCCAGGTGCCGATAGGTACGTCTGGCTGGCCGTAGGCCGTGTTGATGGCGCTGATGCAGCCGCACCCATATGGATTCGAAGTGCAGTGCGTAACAGCAAGCAGCCGGACCGGCTTCCGGCGGGCTAGTATATGCAGCAGGGCCAAGGCTCCGGCATCGTCCACGTCCGGCCCCATATCCGTGTCCAGAATGATTGGAATCGCCGTGTTCACCGGTTTATTCCCCCTCTGAAAAAGATTCCCCTTACACTATACCGCATTTGTGCAAAAATGTCGAGTTTTTCTTCTGCTTTTTAATAAAAAAATAGCGCTAATTTCCCAGGAAAAGCCGGACGAACAGGGCGCTGGCTAAAATGACGGTGAGATCTCCCGCCAGGGAGCAGGGGAGAGTATGGCGGCTGCGGCTGACTTTTACGGCAGCGAAGTAGACGGTGACTGTGTAAAAGGTGGTTTCCGATGCGCTCTGAATGACGCTGGCAACCCGGCCGGAGAAGCTGTCGGGTCCGCAGCGGTCGAGAATCTGCTGGAATATGGTCAGCGAGGCGCTGCCGGATACGGGCCGGAGCAGCGCCAGCGGAACCACGTCGGTGGGAATTCCCAGAGGGCCGGCTATCGGGCGGAGCGCCCAGGAAAGGACATCCAGCGCGCCGGAGGCCCGGAACATCCCGATGACCGTCATAAACAGAATGAGCGATGGAAGCATGGACACCGCCGTCCGCAGCCCCCGCTTCGCGCCCTCCGCGAAGGCGGAAAGCACATCGACTCCCCGAAGCAGCCCGGCCAGCAGAAAGGCCGCGACGATTACCGGGACGGCCCAGATCGCGGCGGCATTCATAGCCGTCCTCCCCTGCGCCGGGCGGCGATCCGGGAGACCGTCCGGGCCAGCCCTACCGCTACGATCAGGGAGGCGGCCGAAGCTGCCAGCGTTGGCAGCAGGATCTCCATGGCATTGACGCTCCCCGCCGCCAGCCGCAGCGAGGCAGTGGTAGAGGGAATCAGCTGGAGGGAGCAGGTGTTGAGTACCACCAGCGTGATCATTTCGTCGGATGCGGTTTCAGGCTCCTGTGAACGCTTCTGAAG
>CAKXAF010000189.1 GCA_934869045.1 uncultured Nitrososphaerota archaeon
CTCCTGCTTTCGGCGGAAATCCTGCTGATTACCGGGAAAAGGTTGGAACAATCGATGGCGTCGGCGCGGTAAAGGTCACGCCCGCTGCGAACGGTGCGGGAACCGTGCGTCTGACGCTGCTTGACGAAGCCTTCAGCGTACCTCAGGCAGAGCTGGTGGCGCGGGTTCAGGCGGCTGCTGATCCGGAAAGCGGCAAGGGCTTTGCTCCCATTGGGCACCAGGTGACAGCAGAGGCGGCAGCCGCCAAAACAGTAAACGTGGCGGCTGCTGTGACGGTGCAGGACGGCGCAGATACCCAAGGACTTCCAGCCAGCCTGCGGAATGCGGTTGAGGAATATTTTTTGGAGCTGCGGCAGAAATGGGAGAGCGCTGGGAAAACCGTCGTGCGGCTCAGCAGGGTGGTGATGAAGCTGTTAGAAGGAGAGGGCGTGCTGGACGCATCCGACGTGACGCTGAATGGAACGGCGGCCAATCTGGAAACGACGGAGCTGGAGGTCCCTGTGCTGGGTGAGCTGACGCTTACGGTGCAGTAAAGGAGTAAAAAAATGGACTATTTGGACTATTTGCCTGGAATTTTGCGGGAGAGCCGGGAATTCCAGAGGCTGGGGGCGGGCATATGGCCGGATGTTCAGGCATTTTGCAGCGCGGCGGCTGCGGTTTCCCTGGAAGGCGCCGCAGAGACGGCTTCAGAGGAAGGAATCGGCCGGTTCGAACGGATGCTGGGAATTTCTCCCGGAAAGGGGGAGGGGCTGGAGCAGCGGCGTTTTCGGGTGAAGAACGTCCTGGCCGGCAGTCCGCCTTTTTCCATGGGATGGCTTCGGCAGAGGCTGGAGCAGTCCTTTGGTATGGAGGGATATCTGACAGAGGCATCCGCGGTGGAACACTGGCTGCGGGTGGGGGTCGACACCATGGCCGGCGGCAGCCTGGAAGTGCTCTGGCAGGAGCTGCGGGAAAAAATTCCGGCAAATTTGGAAATCCGGATGAGTGGGCTGCATCGGGAGAAGCAGGCTGTGTATGCGGGGGCTTTGCTGCAGACGGCGGCAGTTTATCAAATGGAGGTGAGGGAAAATGGCGCAGTTTAATTTGAAACTGACGGAGAAAGGCGTTTTGCTGCTGGCCCAGGCGGCTGCGGGAAAAACAGTGGTATTTCAAAAAATGGTGATGGGAGACGGGAGCTACAGCGGGAATCCCGAATCGGTGGAGGAAGTGATTTCCCCTAAGCAGGAACTCCCTATTTATCGGTTGGCCAGAAACGGCCCGCGTGTTTCTGTACGCAGCATATTGACGCTGGGCGAGGTGACAGAACCCTTTTGGTGGAGGGAACTGGGGCTTTACGCAGCGGACTCGGACGGCGGGCGTCTGGTATTAGCGGCGTATGGAAACGCGCAGGATAAGGCGGATTATATTGCTGCCGGAGGGATACTGGATGAACGGATTTTGGACGTTTCCTTTGTGGTGGATACAGCGGCGGATATTGCTGCAGATGTGAGTGGGGTGCTCTTTGCCGGAGACGAGGAGTTTCAGGCACATAAATCGGATGGGACTGCTCATGTGGTAGCCTTAACCCATGAAAAAAACGGGACGGTTCATGCACTGACGGGCTTAGACGGGGCATCTGGGTTGATTTCCTGTGTGTTTACAGCGACCGGGGCCTTTGAAGTCAGTGACACGATACAAGTGGATGGGACTGCATATACCATTCGGCTTTCCAACGGGGAGGAGGCGGAAGACAACCTTTTCGTGTCCGGCGCGGTGGTGCCCTGCATCGTGGATACGGCGGGGAAGACGGTAAATTTTAAGGCTGCCGGGGGTCAAAGGCTCCCGGCGGGAACAACAGCGATTGTAAAAACCTTTACCGCCAATGGAACGTTTACCGTTCCTCAAACCGGAAAGTATCGGGTTACGGTATTTGGAAAAGGCGGAAATGGCTCTGATAGTTACGCGACCAGTTCTGATATGATATATAACGGAACCGGCGGCGGTGCGGGTGGGATTGCTGTCAGCAATTTAACCCTTACAAAGGGTGATACGTATCCCGTTACCGTAACCAGTTCAACCTCTTCTTTCGGCTCTCTGCTTTCTGCTGCGGCTGGAAAGGATGGTTCCGGCGACACCGCCGGTACCGGAGGCGCCGCAGCCGGCGGAAATCTTCTTGCGGAGAACGGAGAAAACGGCACGGCCGGAGACGGGGCTTATCCGTGGGGAGGAGGCGCAGGAGGAGGATACAGCGCAAACGCGGTTTCCATGTCGCCTTTTGCGTCAGACAGCGGAGGAACCGGGGGAGATTCGGCAAGCGTAAGCTCGGGATCAAGAGAACCCGGGAAAACGCAAAAATTAACGGGATATGGATTACCGGCATTCGGAACCGGCGGCGGCGGGGGAGGATATGAATCATCAGGCTATAACGCTTTCGTTTATGTAAGGGCTTTAGCGGGTGCAGAGGGTATGCCGGGCGCAGTCATCGTTGAAGCGGCAATTGAATAAAGGAGTGAGAAGATGAAAAAATATGCATTTGTGGAATATGGAGGAACCGTGCTTTCGATTGAAACACGCTGTTCCGGCTTTAGAAAGCAGGAGGTACAGCCCGGAGAGCTGGCCATTGAGGACATCATCCATCCGGATTTGATTTACCGGTATGTGGAGATCCCGGAAGGCATCACGGTGACGGAGGGGATGCTCTATTCCAATGGGGAGTTTAAGGAAAATCCTGCTGCGCCGGACAGCCGGATCGCGGCTTTGGAGGAACGTGCCGATGGAACGGAGGCGGCAATTCTGGGGATTATGGACGCTGTTGTCGCGATGCAGGCATGAGGAGGAATTTGCATGAAAGAATTTTTGCGGAAAATGTGGCAGAAAGGTTTGGTAGATGCGGGAAAGCTGCAGTCCTACTGCCCAATTTTTCTAACGGAGGCAGAGGTGGAAGCAATTTTGGAGGTTCCCCAAAACGGGGAGACCGCATAAGATAGGAGGGGAAGGATGAGGGAGCGTTTCAGCAAGCTGATGACCATCAAGAGTCTGGTAACGCTGGCAGCCACTGGCGTCTTCTGTGCACTGGCCGTAAAAGGTGTGATTGACCCAGGCCAGTTCATGACAGTTTTCGTAACGATTATCGGCTTTTATTTCGGTACCCAGGCTGCGAAGGAATAGCCGATGGAGAAATTGCTGACGGCTGCGCTGGGACAGGGGCTCTATGCGGCGATGTTCGTCTTTTTGCTGCTGTGGGTACTCAAGAAAAATGATGAACGCGAGAAGAACTACCAATCCCTAATCGAAGAACAGACGAAGACGCTTCGTGAAGTAGCCCAGACCCTGGGAGAAATGGACGGCCGTTTGGATCGTATCGAGGCGCGGATAGAAAGGGGGGATGCTGGTGAGGGTCGCCGGCATTGACGTCTCCCGCTGGCAGGGGGACATTGACTGGAAGAAGGTAAAGGAAGCCGGAATTGGATTTGTTATGATCCGTGCGGCGGCTGGTACTCGGGAGGATGTGCGTTTCCGGGAAAACGCCAGAGGCGCGGCAGAAGCAGGGATCCCTATGGGCGCCTATCTTTACAGTTTGGCGGTCACGGAAGAGCAGGCAGCGGCAGAAGCGGATTTTCTGCTGAAGCTGACCGCGGAATATCGGTTTACCTATCCGTTGGCCTATGACATAGAGGACAGCGTTCAGCAGAAGCTCACCAACCGGCAGCGTACAGGGCTGGTGGAGAGCTTCTGCAGCCGGATAGAGGCGGCGGGATGCTATGCGCTGCTTTACTCATCTAAATACTGGTTGGAGAACCTGTTTGAGGCTGAGAAGATAGCGCGGTACGATAAATGGGTCGCCCAATGGGGCAGCCAGAATACCTATCAAGGCGAGTACGGCATGTGGCAGCATTCCAATACCGGGCGGGTAGGCGGAATCAACGGTGCGGTTGATCTGGACTGTGCGTACAAAGACTACCCTGTCCTGACAGCAGCCCTGCGGAAGCCAGGTTGGTGGAAAATGGGCGGAAAGTGGTATTACGGTGATGTGAAAAATCAGTGGAGAAAGATCGACGGCCGTTGGTATTGGTTTGAACCTTCCGGAGTCATGGCGACGGGGTGCAGGCAGATCAACGGAAAGTGGTACTATCTTTCGGAGGAGACAGTAGGTCCCCTTAAAGAAGGTCAGTGCGTATATACCGACGGAAACGGAGCCATACTGGAATGAATGAAAAGCCCCCGCTGCGCGAAAACGTATCTTATCGTTTTCAGCGCGGCAGGGGCTTTATTCCGGGCATAATTCATGCTGTCTGGTTGGAGTAGCGGAAACGGGCCGGGACTGGACGCTCCGAGACCAGGACGGGCGTTCCTCTGCGAAGCGTGCGCTTGAGATCGATGTAACGCTGATTGCGGCTTCCCCGGAAAAGCAGGGACAGATCCCGCTGATCCTCCAGGTAGGGGCCGTCTATCAAAAAGTCAGAAACCTCCAGCAGGGCGGCGGTTTCCGGATCAGAGAGGGCTTTCACCGCCAGCTGCTCGTAGGTGTAGCCGGAATAGACCGTCACGTCCAAGAGGCCGGGAAGGGCCTTGATCTGCCGCCCCAGCTCGGCGAAAGCCGCGGCCTGGCAGAAGGGCTCACCGCCGGAAAAGGTTACGCCCCGGAGCAGGGGATTTTTGCGGATTTCCGTTAGAATCCGGTCCAGAGGGACTTCTCTGCCGCCGGAGAAATCATGAGTTTGGGGGTTGTGGCAGCCGGGGCAGCGATGGGGGCAGCCTTGGCAGAAGACAACAAAGCGCAGGCCGTTACCATCGACGATGGACTCCCGGACAATGCCGGAGAGGCGGAGGGTTTCCGGAACGGCCATGGCAATCGTCCTTTCGAGATCAGATTTCCTCCATTCCGGAGGAGACAGCGTGCTTCACCCGGTCCTCCACCTCGGCGCGTTTGGCGTCGTTGAAGCGGTCCAGGGTGCCGACCAGATAGCCGGTAATCCGACGGATGCGTTCGAAGCCGATTCCGTCCGAGCCTTCCTTCCGGTGACAGCCGGGGCATTCGCTGCCGATGATGCCGGTGTAGCCGCAGGCCGGATCCCGATCCAGAGGGTGGTTGATGGAACCGTAACCCACGCCGGATTCCTTCATACAGCGGATGACCTGCTCAAAAGCCGTCAGATTTTCACAGGGGTCGCCGTCCAGCTCAATGTAGGTGATA
>CAKXAF010000190.1:0-285 GCA_934869045.1 uncultured Nitrososphaerota archaeon
CCCCTACGCCGCCCTTGACAGTCAACTCCTCCATAGAAAAGTCCTGCAAAGTGACGTCTCCAACGCCCACCTCAACCTTAACCTCTTTCAAATCAGTCGACGCCGGAAGGTGAATGACCAGAGACCGGTTTTTCGCTGTATTGGAAAGAGCCCATTCCCCTGACAGCTCCTCGACTGCCAAAATACCGTCCTTTATCCCGTATTTCAGCTTCCCCTCCGGAAAATTACGCCACTCCAGATAAGCCTCACCACCATCTAGGATGATGGTGGTATCCGCTGCTCCAA
>CAKXAF010000190.1:295-5161 GCA_934869045.1 uncultured Nitrososphaerota archaeon
GCTCCAACCTTCAGGTGAAGCCCGGTTAAATTCGCTTCCAACGGAACTTTTTGGTTTTCCAAAGCACCGTTGAAGACGTTATAGTCCTCTGGATTTCTGCCGTAAAGTGTGACAGGACCAATACTGACTCCATATTTTCCAAAAACCACATCCCAGTCTCCCCAGCGGGTGTGCCAACCCACAGCGCCGTGTGCGACACAGAAAAAATAGAGGACGCCGCCCATCAGCATCAGCGCAACGCCAACCGGAACCAGAACCATCCATGCTTTTTTCATTGCAATCCCTCCTTATTGCGCCGTTTTTCCGGTGAGTTTTCGCAGCAGGCCGCCGCTGAATCGAACAAATCCCGGAATTCCATACCGGAACAGAAGCCAGGTCAGCGGGACGAATACCAGGACAGCCCCGGCGGAGGTCAGCGCCATGGAAATCAGCAGAAGACCGTTCAGGGTGTCACCGAACAAAAGCGGTATCCCGATTGCCAGCGCGGCAAAAAACAGGACAATCAGCACAACGCAGAGAATTGCAAAGGCAACCGCCAGGGAAAACAGCGTGACCAGCACCGAAAACAAAATGGATAAGAGTGTGATCGCAACCGCAAACAGGACTGGACCCCAAATGATGCTGGTGCAGGCCAGGAAAATCCACAGCCCGGTTTTTGATTTTTGGGGTTTGGGGATCCCCATGGGCTGAAACCCTTCCTGCGGCGGACGGCCTCCATCCCGATAGGGGGAATTTGCCAGATTTAACGAAGAATTTGCAAGGATATTTTTGGCGACCTCCTCCGGTGTTCCCAGCTCTTCCACAACTTTTTGCTCATTATCCGGACCAGCGTCATCAAAATACTCTTCATAGTAACGTAGTGCATCCTGCTGCTCGGTAAAGGGCAGCGTCTGCAGGCGGGAACGCAGCTCTTCCATAAATTCAAGCCTCGTCATGTCATTCCTCCACAAGTATCTGATCGATTTTGTTCTTAAATGTTTCCCACTCCAGCCGGTACGTACCGCAGAGTTCCCGTCCCTTCGGTGTCAGCCGGTAGTACCGGCGGTTCCGCCCCTGAAACGGTTCGTCATAGGGCTCCACTGCGCCGTCCTTCTGGAGCCTCCGGAGAACCGGATAAAGCGTGGACTCAGAAACCTCTACGATGCTGCGTATTTGTTGGGTCAGCTGGTACCCATAAGTGTCGCCTGAGGCCAATACTGCCAGCACGCAGGCATCTAGCAAAGCGGAGCCAATCTGAAAAGCCACGGAATCCCTTCTTTCCCTAACACAATTTAAATATAATATAATCTATCAAGCAATATTATACGATATATAATATTGCTTGTCAACTAATTCGCAAGAAAAATTTGCAATTTTTCTCGGTGTCTGCTATGATGGTACCATCATGGAAAGGGGAGCATCTGTTTGCAGTATTGGAAAACCGTGCCGGCCATTTTTTTGTCTCGGCCCAACCGATTTATCGCAATCTGTCAATATAACGACGAAACCGTACGTGTTCACGTCAAGAATACTGGACGATGTGCAGAGCTTCTTCTGCCGGGAACAGGGATCTGGCTGGAACCGGCTGCCTCGGGACAACGAAAAACAGCCTATTCCCTCATTGCTGTGCAAAAAGGGAACAGGCTGATCAATCTGGACTCCCAGGCGCCAAACCAGGCGGTTGAAGAGGCGCTGCGGAATGGAACCCTCTGCCTGCCGGGAATCGGACGTGCAGAAACGATCCGCCGGGAAACGGTTTTCGGGGCTTCCCGCTTTGATTTTTATGTAGAAGGCAGCGGCCGCCGGGGCTTTTTAGAGGTCAAAGGCGTCACCCTAGAGGAAGACGGCGTCTGCCGCTTTCCAGATGCGCCGACAGAAAGGGGCGTCCGCCACCTTCACGGCCTGATAGAAGCGCGGAAGCAGGGTTATGAGGCGAGCGTACTGTTTGTCATCCAGATGGAGGGCGTGCGGTATTTGATTCCCAACGACCATACCCACCCGGCCTTTGGAGAGGCCCTCCGGCTGGCAGAGCAGGAGGGCGTGACGGTTTTTGCCCGGGACTGCGCGGTTTCGTCGGATTCCATGATTCTTCGCTGTCCGGTGCCAGTTTATCCGGGCGGAGCACCCGGCGAAACCACCGGAGGTCCTCCCGCGTAAAGCTGCCGCTTAAAAAAAGCAGCAGGGCATACAGCAGCAGGGCCGCCAGAATCTTGACAGCAGCATCCAGCCCAGGCGGCAGCAGTGGAAGAAATCCGCTGACAGCAGATATTCCCATGGCCGCCAGGACGATGCAGCAGGCGGGTTTGACGATCCACAGTACCGGCTGGATGGAAATACTGGTTACCCGGGCCAGCCGGGCAACGCTCAGGGCGGAGTTGACAAAGGTGCTGGCATACAAAACGATCACATAGCCCTTTACGCCATACACCGGCAGCAAAAGATACAGCAGCAGAATGCTCAGGGCAGAGTCCGCAATTGAGTAGCGCAGGACGCTGACCTGTTCATCCAGCCCCTTCAGCATGGCGTCAGCAACATTATCCAGGTAAAGCATTGGAACCAATGGGGCCAGCAGACCCAGCATGCTGCCAACATCCTCCCGGTGGTAGATGGCAAATCCCAGCTCCTGAGAAAAGTAGAGAAATACCCCGGTGATAGCTGCGGCGAACAGCAACGTGTATCGGAGCACCTTGGAAACGAGCCGGTCGATGCGTGCCTGGTCGTTCAACGCTCTTGCCTCCGCAATTTCCGGAACCAGCAGGCTGGAAAACGACGTGAGAAATGCGGTCGGGAAGGTCAAAACCGGCATCACCATAGCCTCGGTCATCCCATATTGAGCCAATGCGCCGGAGCCTGATGAGCCGTATTTTTTGAACCCCCTGGGAATCAGGATATTCTCGATGGTAATCAGCGCGGACTTCAGGTAGGAACTCAGCGCGACCGGGATGGTAATGCGGGCCAGCCGCCGGGTGATTTCCGGAAAGGACTGCCGCCTGAAATCTCGGCGGGAGCGGTCCCGCAGATAAAGCGTCAGAGTGTAGAGAAAGGAAATGAGCTCCCCGCCGACACAACCGCAGGCCGCTGCCGCGCAGGCCCAGGTCAGATCCTTGGGCAGAATCGCTGTAAAGATCACACCCGCAACTGCCATATGGGACAGCTGCTCGACGATCTGTGCGGAGGAAGATTTTCCAGCTTTCCGCAGTGCAAAAAAGTAACCGCGCAGGCTGGAAGAAAAGGCCATAAAGGGCAGCGCAAAGGCGAGTATCCGCAAGGAAAGAGCTGCCCGCGGTTCGTCCAACAGGCAGTCTGCGATGGACTGTGCAAAAAAGTAAAGGGCTGCCGCGGCAAGAAGACTGACGGTGATTCCATACCGCATGCATTTGCGCATCGCGTCATCCGCGCCCTCGTACCGGCCTGCCGCGATTTCCTCTGCAACCAAACGAGTCACGGAAAGGTAGATCCCGGAGGTAGCAAAAGTGGAGGCCAGCGCGTAAACCGCCGCGATCAGCTGGAATAACCCCATTCCTTCCGCGCCCATCTTTCCAGAGAGCCAGACGTTAAATCCAACACCTAAAGTCCGGAGCAGGAAGGAGCCTGCCATCAAGATGACTGCGTTTTTAAAAAACAGCCGTGCCTTCATGGTTCTACCTCCTTCCGATAAACCAGCATATGCGGCAGAAACGGAAAAAAGTAGTATCCAACCAAAAGTTCCGGCGGCAGACTGGCGCTGTTTCAGCGTTCAGTCTGCCGCCGGAATCCCTTTATGCCTGTTTTGGTGGCTTCATCGTCAGAGAAATGCGCTTTTTCTGCAAATCTACGCTGAGGACCCACACCGTCACAATATCGCCCACCCGGACCACGTCCAGCGGATGCCGGATCCGGCGCTCCGCCATCTGGGAAATGTGAACCAGCCCATCCTGATGGACACCGATATCCACAAACGCCCCAAAATCGATCACATTTCGAACCGTCCCTTTCAACTCCATTCCGGGCTTCAGATCTTTCATCTCCATAACGTCTGTCCGGAGCAGGGGAGGAGGCAACTCGTCCCGGGGATCACGGCCGGGTTTAAGAAGCTCCGCGGCAATATCCGTCAGAGTCGGGACACCGGTATTCAGCCTCTCTGCCAGAGTTTCCACGCCCTGTTCCGCAATCCGCTCCATTAATTGGTCCAGCGTGCCGTTTTCCACGTCTTTCAACGTGTATCCGCAGGCGCTGAGCAGTTCCTTGGCTACTTTATAAGACTCCGGATGGACGCCGGTGTTGTCGAAAATAGTAGCTCCCTCCGTAATCCGCAAAAAGCCCGCACACTGCTGATAGGCCTTCGGCCCCAGCTTCGCGACTTTTTTCAGCTGCTCGCGCTTTGTAAAGCTGCCGTTCTCCTCCCGATACGCCACAATGTTCTTTGCCACCGCGGCGTTCAGCCCCGCGACATAGCTCAAAAGCGCCGGTGAGGCAGTGTTCAGGTCCACGCCCACGCGGTTGACGCAGTTCTCCACCACGCCCTTGAGCGCCTCGTCAAGGCGCGCCGGCGGCATATCGTGCTGATACTGCCCGACGCCGATCGACTTCGGATCGATCTTCACCAGTTCCGCCAGCGGATCCTGCAATCGTCTCGCGATGGAAACCGCACTCCTCTGCGAAACGTCGTATTCCGGGAACTCCTGCGCCGCAAGCTTTGACGCGGAGTAGAACGATGCGCCCGCCTCGTTGACCATCATGTAGGACAGCTGCATATCCGGGAGTTTTGCGATGAGGTTTGCTGTAAAAATTTCCGTCTCCTTCGACGCCGTTCCGTTGCCGATCGAGATGACCTGCACTCCGTGCCTGCGGATGAGCGCGCTCAAACGGCGCTCAGCCTCCTCCACCTTGTTCTGCGGCGGCGTGGGG
>CAKXAF010000191.1:0-4704 GCA_934869045.1 uncultured Nitrososphaerota archaeon
GTGCAGCTACATCGGCAGGATTATTTTTAATGATCGTCTTTGCAACGTTATTTACGAACTCAACAAAAGACGCATTTTTCGCAACAAAATCCGTTTCAGCGTTTACTTCCAGCACAACGCCGACGTTGCCTTCCACTACGGATACAACCAGGCCCTCGGCTGCGATACGGCCAGCCTTTTTCTCAGCAGCAGCCAGACCTTTTTCCCGCAGAAATTCGATTGCCTTTTCCATATCGCCATTTGCTTCGGTCAGGGCTTTTTTGCAGTCCATCATGCCGCAATTGGTGCGTTCCCGCAAATTTTTTACATCAGCAGCAGTAAAAGATGCCATTTTTTATTCCTCCTAGAATTCATCAAAATGCCCGAGTACATGTAGGCTCGGGCATTTTGTCGTTTCATTATTCTGCTTATTCCGCAGCTGCTTCTTGAGCCGCTTCCTCAGCAGGAACTTCTTCTGCAGCGTCATCGCCCTGTTTGCCCTCCATGACAGCGTTGGCCATGGCGCCGGCAATCAGCTTTACAGCGCGAATCGCGTCATCATTGCCCGGAATCACATAATCGACCTCATCGGGATCGCAGTTGGTGTCAACGATCGCGACGATCGGGATACCGAGCTTTCTCGCTTCGGAAACCGCAATTTTTTCCTTTTTCGGATCAACCACAAAAAGGGCAGCGGGAAGCTGAGACATATTTTTGATGCCGCCGATGAATTTTTCCAGTTTCTCAATTTCCAATTTCAGCTTAATAACTTCTTTTTTGGGGAGAAGCTCAAAAGTGCCGTCTTCTTCCATCTTCCGGAGTTGAGCCAGACGCTCGATACGCCGGCGGATGGTCTTGAAGTTGGTAAGCATACCGCCCAGCCAACGGGCGTTGACGTAATGCATCCCGCAGCGATCCGCTTCTTCCTTGACGGAATCGCCGGCCTGTTTCTTGGTGCCGACAAAGAGGATCTCGCCGCCGTTTGCCGCGGTGTCGCGCACAAACATATAGGCTTCTTCCAGTTTCTTTACGGTCTTCTGCAGGTCAATGATGTAGATGCCGTTTCTTTCGGTGAAAATGTAAGGGGCCATTTTGGGGTTCCATCTTCTGGTCTGGTGGCCGAAATGCACGCCTGCTTCCAGAAGCTGCTTCATGGATACAACTGCCATAGTAGGGGTACCTCCTAAAAAATTTGGTTTGTTGAGTTCAGTCTTGAACCCACCTCCGCACAGATTTCAACGCGACTGACACAGTTCAGCACCATGCGTGAAAACACCGTGCGTGCGTAATGCGTAATACATTATAGCACAGGTTGTATTTTTTTGCAATGGATTCACGAAAAATTCACAAATTATATTTTTCCTTCAAAGCGGCAGTACACTCATCAGCCAAAGCGCCATCCACCAGGATCGAAATGTCGACAGAAGATGTAGTAATCAGCAGAATGTCAGCCTCGCAATGGGAGATTACATCGAAGACACCGGACGCGATCCCGGCATGTTCCGGCATTTTTTCGCCGTAAAGAGAGATTTTAACATTATTGCTGCTTACCAGCAGTTTTACCGTTGGATGCTTTTCCCGGATCCGTGCAGCGATTTCCATGATCTTTCCAATATCATCGCCGCTGGCGGTAAAATTCAGCGCGACGTACGGCCCCGTCAGAGCGGTCTGTGAAATCATATCCACGTTGACCCCAAGCTCGGTCAGCGCCTGAAACAGGCGGCTGACAAAGGCGGAACCGGCAGGCGCCTTGCTCAATGTCACCAATGCAACATCCGGGGTAACACTCATACTTGTAATGACACGCATATCCGCACCTCCTATTGTGCGCTGATCAGATCCGACATATTGTAAAGCCCAGCCTCCTGGCATGACGACAGGAAAACCGCAGCATTGAGAGAACCGACGGCAAAAATTTCCCGGGACATAGCCGTGTGGCTCAGGGTGATGATTTCGTCGCGTCCCGCAAAAATGATTTCATGTTCGCCGACGATGGTTCCGCCGCGGACAGAGTGAATCCCGATTTCATTGGGCTCCCGCTTTTTCCGGACGGAATGACGGTCGTAAACGTAGACGTCGCGGTTGTCCAGAGTTTCGTTTATCACATCGGCCAGCATCAGGGCTGTTCCACTGGGAGCATCGACCTTGCGGTTGTGATGCTTTTCTACGATTTCGATGTCAAACTGCCCGCCCAGTACAACGGTAGCCTTCTTCGCCAGTTCCGCCAGCAGGTTGATGCCCAGCGACATGTTGAACGTAAAGAAAACCGGTATTTGCTTAGCGGCTTCATGGATCCGGCTGATCTGCGCGTCACTGTAGCCTGTGGTGGCGATGACCAGGGGCGTCCGGTGGGAGAGCGCATATTCCAAAAGCCCGTCCAGGGAATTAGGGTGGGAGTAGTCCAAAATGACGTCCACGGATTCCAGGGTGTCCGCAGGGGTATTATATACCGGAAACTCCCTTTTTTCTTCGGTGTTCAGGTCAATGCCCGCCACAATCCGGCAATCTTTCCGGGCATTGACACATTCCTCAATGACATGCCCCATCTTTCCCTGACATCCGCAAAGCATGAGTTTCAGCATCATTTCACGATCCTTTTCCTTAAAAATGCGGGGCGGACCGGAATCCGCCCCGCGCCATTAATGCAGCAAGCCGTGGTTTTTCATGGCGGCAATCAGAACCTCCCGGTCCGCATCGCTCATGGGATACAGCGGCATCCGGCAGGGACCGGCGGCAAAGCCCATCAGATTGACGGCTTCCTTGACCGGAATGGGATTGACGTCGATAAAGAGCGCATGGATCAAATCCATATACTCCAGCTGGAGCTTGGTGCTTTCCGCGACTCTTCCGTCAAAATAAAACTGACAGATATCATGGGCCGCCTTTGGAGCCACATGGGAAAGCACGGAGATTACGCCGATACCGCCCAAGGACAGGATGGGCAGAATCTGATCGTCGTTTCCGGAATACAGATCCAGTTCGTCCCCGCAGAGGTATTTGGTCTCCGCAATCTGGGAGATGTTCCCACAGGCTTCCTTTACCGCCACGATATTGGGGTGTTTCGAAAGCTCCCGGAAGGTTTTGGGAGCGATTGTAACGCCGGTGCGGCTGGGAATGTGATAGACGATGACAGGGAGGTCCGTGGCGTCCGCGATTTTATTGTAATGGGCGACCAGGCCGCGCTGGGAGGTTTTGTTATAGTAGGGGGTTACGACCAAGAGTCCGTCCACGCCCACCTGCTTGGATTCTTTGGCGAGATTGACCGCATAGGCGGTATCGTTGGAGCCGGCCCCCGCAATGACGGGGACGCGCCCTGCGACACGATCCTTGGTAAAGCGGATCGCCTCCAGATGCTCCTCATCGGTCATCGTTGAGGATTCGCCGGTGGTTCCGCATACAATAATGGCGTCAGTGGAATTTTCGATCTGCCAGTCGATGATCCGGCCGAGTTCCGTCCAGTTGATACCGCCGTTCGGAAACATCGGGGTAATAATCGCGATACCGGCGCCGGTAAAGATTCTCTTCTTCAAAATTGTTTCCTCCCAAATTCGTGCGTTAGTCAAAATAGCCCTTTGCCGCCAGCAGCTCCGCCATCAGAACCGCGCCGCCTGCCGCGCCGCGCAGCGTATTATGAGAAAGGCAGACAAACTTGATGTCGTATTGACTGTCTGGGCGCAGACGGCCGATGGAGACCGCCATGCCGTTTTCCAGGTTGCGGTCCAGTTTGGCCTGGGGACGGTCATTTTCCTCAAAATAGTGCAGGAACTGTTTCGGAGCAGAGGGAAGAGCCAGACGCTGGGCCTCGCCTTGGAATTCTGCCCATACCCGTTTGATCTCCTCAAGATCCGGTTTTTTCTCGAAGGAGGCGAACACTGCGGCAGTGTGGCCGTCGCTTACGGGCACACGGAGACACTGGGTTGTGATGCTGGGGGACTGAGCGTTGACAATTCTGCCGTTTTCCACCGTGCCCCAAATTTTCAGCGGCTCCAGTTCACTTTTTTCCTCTTCGCCGCCGATGTAGGGGATGACGTTGTCGACGATATCCGGAAAGGTCTCAAAGGTTTTTCCCGCGCCGGAAATTGCCTGATAGGTGCAGGCCAGCACGCGGGTGAGGCCGTAAAGATCTTTCAGCGGATGGAGGGCCGGCACATAACTCTGGAGGGAGCAGTTGGACTTTACGGCGATGAAGCCGCGCTTGGTTCCCAGGCGTTTCCGCTGGGTGTCGATGACGGCGATATGACCGGCATTCAGCTCCGGCACAACCATGGGGACATCGTCCAGCCCGCGGTTGGCCGAATTGTTGGAGACAACCGGGATCTCCGCCTTGGCATAGGCCTCTTCCAGTGCCTTTGTCTCCGCCTTGCTCATGTTGACAGCACAGAAGACAAAATCCACCAGCTGTTTCATTTTTTCGACGTCCTCCGCCGCGTTCAGCAGGATCATGCCGGCCATCTGAGCAGGAATCGGATTTTTCATGACCCAGCGGCCGTTCAGCGCTTCCGCATATGTTTTTCCAGCGCTCTTTCCAGAGGCCGCCAGAGCCGTTACCTGAAACCAGGGGTGATTTTCCAGCAAGGTGGCAAAACGCTGGCCGACCATTCCCGTTGCGCCGATAATCCCAACTCGATACGTTTTCATTACCATCATCCTTTTATCATCTTATCGTCTCATCGTTCTGAAATCCCGTTATTGCGGATTTCCGTCTGCCTATTTCCAGTGTATGAG
>CAKXAF010000191.1:4767-5159 GCA_934869045.1 uncultured Nitrososphaerota archaeon
ATACTGCATTCGGATGTGTCCGCAGAAATGCGTCTGCGAGATTTCCATCCGGCATCAGCTCTCCACCACACCCGTGATGACAACCCGGCGCTTCTTCAACGCAGGGTCAGGCAGATTCATACCCGACGAATCCCCTTCGGCGGCTTTCCCTTTGGGCTGTGTTCTGCGGTTTCGGGAAACCTCCGACAGCTTACTCTTAAAATCCGCTCCTCTGACCGGAAGATTGAAGTGGCTGAATCTATCATACCATTTTGTCATACGGTCATTTTCTGGAATATTGTTTGCAACCTCATAATCATGGATTGAATTTATCTGCTCCCTGTATTCATCTGTCAACTCTATCTCCTGATTAATCTTAGTCTCCTGCACTTCCTGCATATTCACCTCTTCCT
>CAKXAF010000192.1:0-2299 GCA_934869045.1 uncultured Nitrososphaerota archaeon
CCGCCGCATCGAATCAGGATGCTGTCCCCCTGGCCGACGTCGATAAAATGGACCTCCGCCGTCTCTCCGGAAAGCGGGGGATTCTCCAAATCCGCCCCGGAACCGGTCCCGTTCACCGTCTCCGTAAGGGCCGAGGTCAAATCCCCCCACTGGGGCAGCAGATCCCGGAGATTGTTCCCCGTTGCCAGATAGATGATGAGAAAGGCGCTTACCAGCACTGCCGCGGCCACGATTGCCGACCAATTATACTTCTGCCTTCCACGCCGCGTTCTGCGTTTTGCCAAAAAGATTCCTCCTAAACATCCGGGTTATCCCCGCTTTTTCCCGCCGGGCTTCCGGCCTTTTCCGGAGGCCGCACGCTCATCCCGCCGCCTCTTTTGAGGAGAAGCATTCCGGGCGGGTCTGCAGCCTGCCGGCCTCCGCCCCGCCTCTCCGGCAGGCGCCGGGACCAGGCATTCCGGTCCGCTGCCGATGAGGTCTGCCCGCCCAGCCTTCCGCAGAGCCCGAAGGACCAGCGTCCGGTTCTGGGGCAGGAAATACTGCAAAAGCGCCCGCTGCATGGCTTTCTCCTCCGGCGTCTTCGGCACAAAGACAGGCTCCAGCGTATAAGGGTTCATCCCGGTAAAGAACATACAGGTAGACACCGTTCCCGGCGTCGGATAGAAATCCTGAACCTGCTCCGGCCGGATGTGCTGCTCCTTGAGAAACAGCGCCAATTCCACAGCGTCCTTCAGCGTGCTCCCCGGATGGGAGGACATGAGATAGGGCACCAGATACTGTTTTTTCCCCAGCTTTTTGGTGATACGGTAGAATTTTTCCGAAAACGCCTTATAAACATCGATATGGGGCTTGCCCATGGCGTCCAGGACGTCGCTGGAGCAGTGCTCCGGAGCCACCTTGAGCTGTCCGGAAACATGATATTCCACCAGCTCGTTGAAAAAGGTGTCGTCCGGATCCTTCATCATGTAATCGTACCGGATTCCCGAGCGGATAAACACCCGCTTGACCCCCGGCAGCGCCCGGATCTTCCGCAGCATCTCCAGATACTCCCGATGGTCGGCCTCCAGCGCGGGACAGGGGGTGGGGGCCAGGCATTTTTTCCTCTTGCAGAGCCCCAGCTCCAGCTGCTTTTTGCAGGAGGGCCTGCGGAAGTTGGCTGTGGGCCCGCCCACATCGTGGATGTACCCCTTAAATCCCGGCAGCGTGGTCAGGAGCCTGGCCTCCCGCAACACAGATTCCTCACTGCGCACGGCAATTTTCCGCCCCTGATGGAAGGCGATGGAACAAAAGTTGCAGTTTCCGAAGCAGCCCCGGTTGTGGGCGATGGAGAACTCCACCTCCGCAAGCCCCGGCACTCCGCCCGCCGCGTCATACATGGGGTGCCACCGGCGGGTGTAGGGCAGCCCGTAAACGTGGTCCAGCTCCTCGGTGGTCAGCACCCGCATGGGCGGATTCTGCACCAACATCCGTTCCCCCTGGCGCTGGAGGATCATCCGGCCGTAAACCTCGTCCTGTTGATCCATCTGGATCCTGGTGGCCTTGCAGTAGGCTTTTTTGTCCGTGCAGATCACCCTGTAATCGGGACACTGCACCCCGCCGAAGGGCGTGTCGGCCGGCGCACAGAGGTAACAGGTCCCCCGAATATCGGTGAGGTTCTTCACATCCTCCCCAGCTCCCAGACGGCGGACGATCTCCATGGTCTGGAGCTCCCCCATGCCATAGGTGAGCAGATCTGCCCCGGAATCCGCCAGGATCGACGGCCGCACGGCGTCGTCCCAGTAGTCATAGTGGGCGAACCGCCGCAGGGACGCTTCCAGCCCGCCGATGACAATGGGGATTTCCCCATAAATCTCCCGGATCTTGCGGCAGTAAACGATGACCGCCCGGTCCGGCCGCCTGCCCATGACGCCCCCCGCGGTGTATGCGTCCGCAGAGCGTTTGTTTTTGGCTACCGTGTAGTGGGCGACCATGGAGTCGATATTGCCGGAATTTACCAGAAAGGCATACTTCGGACGCCCCAGCTTTTCAAAATCCTGGCGGCTGTGCCAGTCGGGCTGGGAAATCACGCCGATGGTATAGCCCTCCGCTTCGATCACCCGGGAGATAATGGCAGTCCCAAAGCTGGGATGATCCACATAAGCATCCCCGGTTACAATGATGAAGTCAAGCTGTTCGATGCCCCGGGCTTCCATATCCGCCCGGTCGACGGGTAAAAATTCGTTCATGTTTTTCTCCATGCGCAGGCAAAAATCCTGCAGAAGGCGACGGTTCCCGCACAGACAGCTGTTCTGCCGGCGCA
>CAKXAF010000192.1:2309-5108 GCA_934869045.1 uncultured Nitrososphaerota archaeon
CCGCTGAAAAAACCTTCCGTATTTTATCCTGCTTTTTGTAATGATGCAAGCCGGCATTTATGCCGAACTTACATCTTCTGTTTTTTCGTCTGCTGATCCACAGCGCCGCGCAAAACCGCGCAAAGGTCGCGACAACCGGCCGGATCGGATCTGGAACGCCTTTGGCCTCACACAGATTCCTTTCCTCCGTTTCATGTTTCGGCAAATCCCCATTTTCTAATCATCCATATGGTTGCGCATCTGGAACTCCGCCCACTGGTTCTTCGTGATGAGGACCTCCCGGGGCTTGGAGCCGTCGGGCGGACCGACGATGCCCCGGTTCTCCAGCTCGTCCACCAGCCGGGCTGCCCGGGCGTAGCCCACCTTCAGCCGCCGCTGGAGATAGGACGTGGAGCACTGCCCTGCGTCGAGAATGCACTGAACCGCGTCCTCAAAAAGTTCGTCCATGGCATCGTCCGCATCTGCGGCGGCGCCCTTCTTCTTGCCCTCAGACGCGGCCTGGCGCTCGATCTCGTCCATAATTCCGGAATCGTAGACCACCGGCTCGCCGCCGCTCTTCAGAAATTCCACAACCTGCTCGATCTCCCCGTCGCTGACATAACACCCCTGCACCCGGACAGGCTTGGGGAAGCCCATCGGGTAGTAGAGCATGTCGCCCCGCCCCAGCAGCTTCTCCGCTCCCCCGGAGTCGAGAATCGTCCGGGAATCCACCTGGGACGACACCGACAGCGCAATCCGCGAAGGTACGTTGGCCTTGATCAGCCCCGTCACCACGTCCACAGAAGGCCGCTGGGTGGCGATGATCAGATGCATCCCCGCCGCCCGGGCCATTTGGGCCAGGCGGCAGATGGCATCCTCCACCTCGTTGGGGGCAGCCATCATCAGATCGGCCAGCTCGTCGATCACGATGACCACATGGGGCATATGCTGCAGTTCCTCAGAACCCTCCGCCAGCCGGTTGTAGCCCTTGATATCCCGGACAGAGTTCTCCGCAAAGGCCGCATACCGCTTGAGCATCTCGGTAACCGCCCAGTTCAGGGCCCCAGCGGCCTTTTTGGGATCCGTGACCACCGGGATCAGCAGGTGGGGGATGCCGTTGTAGATCCCCATCTCCACCACCTTGGGGTCGATCATGATGAATCGCACATCCCGCGGGGCAGATTTGTAAAGGATGGAAATAATCATGGAGTTGACGCAGACCGACTTGCCGGATCCGGTGGTTCCCGCGATAAGCAGATGAGGCATGGAGGCGATGTCGCCAATGGCCACATTACCTGCGATATCTTTTCCCAATGCAATGCTCAGCGGACTTTTTGCCGCCCGGAATTCGTCGGAATCAATAATCTCCCGGATGGTGACCGAGTCGGTCTTCCGGTTGGGAACCTCGATGCCCACAGCGGGCTTATTGGGGATCGGCGCCTCAATGCGCACCCCAGCCGTTGCCAGGTTCAGGGCAATGTCGTCAGCCAGCCCAGTGATTTTGGAAATCTTTACTCCGGCCAGGGGCTGCAGCTCATACCGGGTGACTGTGGGCCCCCGGCTGTAGGCGATGACCCGGGTCTGCACCCCGAAGCTCTTGAGGGTGTCCACCAATTTGGCGGCGTTGGCCTTCAGTTCTTCGCTGACATCCACGTTTCCTTCGTTTTTGGGCTGCTTGAGCAGCGACAGCGGCGGAACGTGGTAAATCTCCTCCTCCACCGGCGTGGGGCTGCCGATGTGCACCTCTTCGGCCTTGGGCTTTTCCGACAGCTGAGAGGCGCTGCGGCCGATCTCCCGAATGGCGCTGTCCAGGCGTTTATCCATGGGCGGTGTGTCTCCCGCCGCCTGTCCGACAGGCGGCGCAGCACCGAAGGCATCGGAGCTCTGCTCCGCTCCATCCAGCACCGAATCATGGATGGCGTCGAAAACGTCCACGACCACATGCCCGGTATCCGGCTCGTCCGGCTCAAAGGGAAAAGGCTCCTCCGGCCTCTTTTCCCCATTGATGGCGTTGATCGCCGAGGGCGGCAGCGGTGCGCTCCACAGGGAGTCCGGGTTGACCGGTTTCGCCGGCGAAACCGGTTCTGCATCCGGGACCTGCGCCGGTGTTTCCACCGCCGCATTTTTTTCCAGCACCTCCCCGGTTTCCGGATCCACCCCCAGCTTCCGCGCCTCCTTTTTCCGGCGGCGCAACTCCTTGGGATCCTCCTTGAAGTTCTCCAGGGCCTTATCAAAGCTCTGGTTCGGTGAAAAGACCGGATGCTCCGGCATCGGCGGATCGCCGCCATCCATGGGGATGTCGATGGCGGTCATTCGGGCGCGCTCCTCTTCCTCCCTGCGCTCCCGCCGGGCGTTGTAGGTCTCGCCGATCTGCTTCACCGGCTTGGCGCAGGAGCGGAACAGCCCGATCAGCGTGCTTCCGGAAATCAGCATCAGAAAGACGAATACCAGCAGCACCTGGATGACAGCCGCGCCGACCACTCCGCCTGCGAAGCGCATCAGCGGCCAGGACAGCACCGCAGCCAGCAGGCCGCCGCTTTTCAGCTTCGTCCCGTCGATGTAAAAGCTCAGGAGCTTTTTGAAAAAACCTTCCCCCTCCGGAAGTCCGAAAAAGAGCTGGGAGATCCCGCACAGCAGCACCAGCAGCGCCAGCGTCTGCCAGACCTTGCCCTCTGCCGATACATTTTCCTTTCCCAAGGTGATGATCACCGCAAGATAGATAATGCACGGCCCTACTCCAAAGCTGACGGGGCCGAAAAGCCCCCGCAGCACATCATGGCAGACCTTCCACCCCGAGGATCCCTCAAAAAACGCCAGAAC
>CAKXAF010000193.1 GCA_934869045.1 uncultured Nitrososphaerota archaeon
GCCCAGGACAAGGGCATCTTTGTCCTGGTCAAGACCTCAAACCCCTCCTCCGGTGAGCTTCAGGACAAGAAGATCGGTCGCCGCACCGTCTATGAGATCATGGGGAGCATGTGCGAGAAATGGGGGAAGGAAGTTCCCGGCAAAAGCGGCTACTCCGGCGTTGGCGCAGTAGTAGGAGCCACCTATCCGGAACAGCTTTCCGAGCTGCGGGCCAAGCTGCCCCATACCTTTTTCCTGGTGCCCGGCTACGGAGCCCAGGGCGGCGGCGCCAAAGATGTGGCCGGGGCCTTTGATGAAAACGGACTGGGAGCTATCGTAAACTCCTCCCGGGGCATCATCTGCGCCTATAAAAAAGGCGATTGGACGGAAGAGCAATTTGCCGAAGCCGCCCGTGCCGAAGCTCTCCGGATGCGGGATGACATTGGGAGCTTTGTAACCGTTCGTTAAAGGAGAGGAAGCGCCGGCGGCCCGGATCTGCAGAGGGCGATTCCCCTGAAAGGGGTCATGAATCCGGCCCCTGCTCAGATAAGACGGCCAGAGGGCGCGTTGCCCGCTGGATGAAATCTCATTGAAACCATGGAGGATGATGCATATGCCGCTCAGAAGCGATATTAAAAAAGTTCTGGTTATTGGCTCCGGCCCCATCGTGATCGGACAGGCCGCCGAATTTGACTACGCCGGGACCCAGGCCTGCCGCGCCCTTAAGGAGGAGGGCCTGGAGGTGGTTCTTGTAAACTCCAACCCAGCAACGATCATGACGGACAAGGCCATGGCCGACAAAATTTACATCGAGCCGCTGACCCTGGACGTGATCAAGCGTATCATCCTTCTGGAAAAGCCGGACAGCGTCCTTTCCACCCTGGGCGGCCAGACCGGCCTGACCCTTTCCATGCAGCTGGCCAAGGAGGGCTTTTTGGCAGAACACGGTGTGAAGCTCCTGGGCGCCAACCCGGAAACCATCGACAAGGCCGAGGACCGGCAGGAATTTAAGGACACCATGGAGAAGATCGGCCAGCCCTGCGTTCCCTCCAAGGTTGTTACCACCGTGGAGGACGCCGTGGATTTCACCCAGGTCATCGGCTACCCCGTCATTGTCCGTCCCGCTTTTACTTTGGGCGGCACCGGCGGCGGCATCGCAGCCGACGAAAGGGAGCTGCGGGATATCGCCCGCAACGGCCTGCGCCTTTCTCCCATCACCCAGATCCTGGTGGAAAAGTGCATCTCCGGCTGGAAGGAGATTGAGTTCGAGGTCATCCGGGACGCCAAGGACAACGTTATTACCGTCTGCTCCATGGAGAATCTGGATCCGGTAGGCGTCCACACCGGCGATTCCATCGTTGTAGCCCCTGCCGTCACCCTGTCGGATAAGGAATACCAGATGCTCCGTACCGCCGCTTTGCGCATCGTCTCCGAGCTGAAGGTGGAAGGCGGATGCAACTGTCAGTTTGCTCTCCATCCGGAGAGTATGGAGTATGCCGTCATCGAAGTCAATCCCCGGGTATCCCGGTCCTCGGCCCTGGCCTCCAAAGCCACCGGCTACCCCATCGCCAAGGTGGCGGCCAAGATCGCCATCGGCTACTCCATGGACGAAATCGTCAACGCCGTCACCGGCACCACCTACGCCTGCTTTGAGCCGGCCCTGGACTACCTGGTGGTCAAGTTCCCCAAATGGCCCTTTGACAAGTTCGTCTACGCAAAACGCACCCTGGGCACCCAGATGAAGGCTACCGGCGAGGTTATGGCCATTGGAACCTCCTTTGAACAGGGTATTATGAAGGCCGTCCGCTCCATCGAGCTGGGCCTGGACTCCCTGACCATGCCCTCCCTGGCAGAGAAGAGCGATGAGGAAATTACCGCCATGCTTCATAATATTGACGACCAGCGTCTCTTCGTGGTCTTTGAGGCCCTGAAGCGGGGTGTGAGCTTCGAGACGATTCACGGGATCACCATGATCGACGAGTGGTTCCTTGGAAAGCTGCAAAACCTCGTGAATTTGGAAAACGAGCTGGCCTCCTCCCCCCTGACCGATGAGCGCTATCTCCGGGCGAAAAAGTGGGGCTATCTGGATTCCACCATCGAGCGGATCTCCGGTCAAAAGGTGGAGCATCCCCGCTTTGCCTCCTATAAGATGGTAGACACCTGCGCCGCCGAGTTCCAGGCAAAAACCCCGTATTTTTACTCCACCTTTGACGAGGAAAACGAGGCCGCGGAGTTTCTTGCGCGGCAGAATTCCGGCAAAAAGAAGGTGATCGTTTTCGGCTCCGGTCCCATCCGCATCGGACAGGGCATCGAATTTGACTACTGCTGCGTCCACTGTGTCTGGGCGCTGAAGGAGGCTGGCTGCGAGGCGGTCATCGCCAACAACAATCCGGAAACCGTTTCCACCGACTTTGACACCGGCGATCGCCTTTACTTTGACCCTCTGACCAAGGAGGACGTCCGCAGCCTCATCGAAACAGAAAAGCCCTACGGCGTGGTGGTCCAGTTCGGCGGCCAGACCGCCATCAAGCTGACCAAGTACCTGGACGAGCTGGGCGTGCGCATTCTGGGAACCTCCGCCGACGCCATCGATGAGGCCGAGGATCGGGAGCGCTTCGACGCCCTTTTGGAGCGCTGCGAGATTCCCCGCCCTCAGGGGCATACCGTTTTCACCGCGGAGGAGGCGGTCCGGGCGGCGAACCAGCTGACCTATCCGGTGCTGCTGCGGCCCTCCTATGTCTTGGGCGGGCAGAACATGATCATCGCCCACTCTGATAAGGACGTGGAGGAGTACATGGCCATCATTACCTCCCACCACATCGAAAACCCGGTCCTCATCGACAAGTACATGATGGGCACCGAGGTGGAGGTGGACGCCATCTGCGACGGCGAGGATTTCCTCATCCCCGGCATCATGGAGCACGTGGAGCGGGCCGGCGTCCACTCCGGCGACTCCATCTCTGTCTACCCTTGCCAGACTTTGAGCCATCACATCCGGGAGACCCTGATTGCCTATACCGCCCGGCTGGCTCTGGCGCTGAAGGTCAAGGGTCTCATCAACATCCAGTATGTCGTCTACAATCATTCCGTCTATGTGATTGAGGTCAATCCTCGTTCCTCTCGGACCGTGCCGTACATCAGCAAGGTCACTGGCGTCCCCATGGTTGCCCTGGCCACGGAGATCATTCTGGGCAAAAAGCTGAAGGATCTGGGCTATGGCACCGGCCTGTATCCCGCCCGGGATTATATTGCGGTGAAGGTCCCGGTCTTCAGTTTTGCAAAGCTCAGCGATGTGGATACCCACCTGGGTCCGGAGATGAAATCCACCGGCGAGGTGCTGGGAATTGCCCGGAGCTTTGACGAAGCCCTGCTCAAAGGCCTGGTTGCCTCTGGAAACCAGATGAAAAAGTCCGGCGGCGTCTTCATCAGCGTTCGGGACGCCGACAAACAGGAGGTCCTGGAGGTGGCTGACAAATTCGCTACCATGGGCTTTGAACTGTACGCCACCAGCGGCACTGCCCTGAATCTCAACCGCAATATGATCGCCGCCAATACCGTCAAAAAGATCCACGAGGACGAGGAAAACAACGTCCTAACCCTTCTGGATTCCGGCAAGATCGATTATGTGATCTCTACCTCGGAGAAGGGCCGCATTCCCGCCCGCGACAGCGTCCGCATCCGCCGGAAAGCGGTAGAGCGTTCCATCGTCTGCCTGACCTCCCTGGATACGGCCAACGCCGTAGCCGACTGCCTGGCCATGGACAAGACCATCGATGATATCGAGCTGGTGGATATTACGAAAATCTGATGGCGTTGGATATGCAGAAAAGGCTGGGTTCGGACGTGCCGGTGTCGGAAAATTATATGGAAAGAAGTGTTTGAAATGTTTCGGGAGATGCGGAGAAAGCGGCAGCAGCTGCCGCCGGAAGAATGCAGGGCGATTCTTTGGAGGGGGACCTCCGGCGTGCTGGCGGTGTCCGGCGATGACGGCTATCCTTACGCAGTGCCCCTCAGCTATGTGTATGCGGATTCAAAGCTCTACTTTCACTGCGCTCAGAGCGGCCATAAGCTGGACGCGATCCGACGGGATGGCAGGGCTTCCTTCTGCGTGATCGATCAAGATCAAGTCCTGCCGGAACACTATACCACCTGTTTCCGCAGTGTCATCGCCTTTGGTAAGGCGCGGATTTTGGAGAACACCCATGAAAAGCGCGCCGCCATTGAACTTCTGGCGGAGAAATATTCTCCGGAGCAGGGCGAGGGCCGCCGCCAGGAGATCGAGGGGTCCTTTGACCGGCTGTGCATGATCGAATTGGCGATCGAACATCTCACGGGGAAGGAAGCCATCGAGCTGACAAGGGAAAGAGGGTAACGCTTCATCCCCCGCGCTTTTTTCTCTCCCTACTGGTCCGCCTGGCAGAAATCCCCGCGCCGGCCAGAACCCCTACGGCGGACGGCACCAACGAAAAGAACAGGAAGATCAGGTCCGTGCTGCGGAAGACGGCCAGGGGCAGCAGCCACCCGATTGCTCCAAAAAGGAGGGGAGTGAGCCATTTGATCTGGCCCGGCCGCATTCCCGCCGTCCAGGAGCAGGCCAGAGCTGTCAGCGGCAGCAGCAGATAGAAGTTCAGCAGGGCAAAGCCCATTTCGTCTCCCGGCCGCAGAAAGAAAAGCCCCCAAATCAGAATGCTGGCCGCGATGGCCGTGAAGGCTGAGACAGCGGCCACCGTAACCGTGTGCTTCCGGAACGCCGCTCTGAAATTCTCCGCCGGGCTGACGGAGTGGACGGTGGGGGGAGTGGGTTCCCTCATTCGGTCGAAAGCCTGCCGGCAGGCCTCACAGGCGATGAGGTGTTCCTCTACCAGCCGGCAGCTCCCGGGGCTTGCCATCCCTTCCGCATACAGAGGCAGCAAATCGCGGATAACGTCACAGTCCATTTCCATAAGAAACCTCCATTCGTTTTTGAATTTTTTCCTTGGCCCGATGATAGGTCATGCAGGCCCAGTGCTCCGTTTTGCCGAACAGCAGAGCGATCTGCCGGAAGGGAAGTTCTCCAAAGACCCGCAGCGAGAAGACCTCCTTGTATGGTTCCTCCAGCTCATGAAGGGCCTGGTGGAGCAGAAACGCC
>CAKXAF010000194.1 GCA_934869045.1 uncultured Nitrososphaerota archaeon
CCTGGGACGTGGAAGGGGGAACGCCGGTTGAATCGGAAGAGCTGCTCCGGCAGATTCTTCGCTGCCGGCCTTATTTCGGAGAGAAGGGGGGAGTGACCCTTTCCGGCGGTGAGGCGCTGATGCAGCCGGAATTTGCCGGGGAGTTACTGAAACTCTGTAAAGGCGAAGGACTTCACACCGTTCTGGACACCAGCGGCTATCGGCTGGACGCGGCGGCGGAACGGGTATTGGATCAGACGGATTTGGTGCTGCTGGACGTGAAAATGACCAGGGATGAGGAATACCGCCGCTATACCAGCTGTCCGATAGAAAAACCCCTGGCCTTTTTGGAACGGCTGGAGGAGCGGGGCATCCCGGTTTGGATCCGGCAGGTGATCGTGCCGGGGATTAACGACACAGCGGAAAATATCCAGCGGCTCAACAGAATTTTAGCGGGGAAGCGCTGTGTCAAAAAGGTGGAGCTGCTGCCGTTTCACAAAATCTGTGCGGTCAAGTACCGGCAGATGGGGATCCCCTTTGCTTTTGAGGAGTATCCGGCCGCAGATTCCGCAGTGGTAGCGCGGCTTCAGAAACTGGCCCATTTCTGAAGCTTTTCTGAAAATGGGGGCTTCTCCCTTGCCCCGCGGCGGTTTTCATGGTACAATAACAGGGAGGCGGCAGAGTCCGCCGGCATCATTTTTTCCGGAGGACAGTATGCGCAGAATTTCCATGGCATTTTTATTCCTTTTCTTTTTCGCTCCGGCATTATTTTTGGCCGGCTGTATGCGGGAAGAAAATGACTTTTTATATGATTTGGACGGTGCTCCCAAAAACCTGGATCCCCAGTCGGCTTCCGATGCAGCCTCCCGGCTGGTGATTGCCAATCTCTTTGAGGGGCTTGTAACGGTGGATAAGGATGGGACTGTCCAGCCCGGTGCGGCGGAAAGCTGGACAGAATCGGCGGACGGGATGACCTATACCTTTCAGCTGCAGGAGGACGGGGCTTGGTCCAACGGGGACCCGCTGACAGCGGCAGACTTTGTCTACGGTTTCCGGCGTCTGTTTGACCCGGCCACCAACGCGCCCGGTGTGTCGGATTTTCTCTGTATTCAGGGCGGCAGGAAGGTGCTTTCCGGGGATTCTCCGCTCGAGGAGCTGGGGGTTTGGGCTAAGGGGGAGAATACGGTTGTCATCCAGTTGGAGCGGTACAACGCCCGGTTTCTGGAACTCCTGTCTACGGCGCCCGCCATGCCCTGCAAGGAGGATTTTTTTCAAAAGACCAAAGGAAAATATGGCCTCGCAGGGGACAAAATCATGGGGAACGGCGCATTTTACCTGTCATCCTGGCAGGAAAGCGGCACGGTGCGGCTCCGGCCCAGCGCGACGTATCACGGTCGGGCAGAGGTGACGGCTACTTCCCTGACTTTGGCGGCACCATCCTCTGTTACGCCGCTGGAGCGGTTCCAGGAGGGGACGACTTCGGCTGTTGCCCTCAGCGGCGCAGATTTTCTTTCACTGGGGGATGTTTCGGGGCAGGAGGTTTTTCAAAGCGATAATGCAGTATGGGGCATGATCTTCCAGACGGATCGGGAGCCCTTTTCCAACCCGAAGATCCGGCGGGCCCTCTTGCTGGATGCGGATTTTTCCACAATGGAGGCAGCGCTGCCGGATTATTATGAACGCGCCCGGGCGGTTATCTCGAAAAACGTCATCTTGGAAGGAAAAAATTACCGCAGCATGGCAGGGGAGGATCTGATGCCGTCCCTGGACCGGGAGGCGGCACAAGAAGCCTTCCGATCTGGCGCGGCGGAACTTTCTGCAGAAGGGTTGACCGGCGTCCGGCTGATCGTGCCTGCGGGTTATGGGCATGAAACCTATTTTGCCTATCTTTCCCAGATTTGGCAAAGAGATTTCGGGCTGTACTTGACCGTGGAAGCGCTGGATGCCGGCGCCTATTCTGACCGGCTGGCGGCAGGGGAATACGAATGTGCGTTGGTCAGCCTTTCCGGAAGCGGCAACTGCCCGGCTGCTGCACTGTCCTATTTTGCGTCAGAAGGCGGAATCTACCGCCTGGAGGATTTTGACCGGCTTCTGGATCAAGCGGCTGCGGAGAGCACAGTGCCAGCGGCGGCAGAGCTTTACCGGCAGGCGGAGCAGGCCCTGATCGACGAAGGTGCGTTTTTGCCGTTTTACTATCAGGCTGAATATTTCGTTTCGGCGCCGGGCGTTTCCGGCGTGACCTACCGGTTCGACAGGCGGATGCCGGATTTTCGGTTTGGAATTGTCCGCTGAGGTTTTTTCTGGAGAGAATGGAAAAAATTTTTTGGATTTTACGTTTTTCCTTTACAAAGAGAAGGTTTTGTGTTATACTAACATCTGTACCGCATAGATGGCTTTGTGGTGTAAGCCCCGTGCCGGGGATGTTGCCTGCCCTTGGCTATTGTGCCGGTAAAATTTTAAAAGAGGTGACTTCTTATGATGAGAAAAGAAGAAAAGAATCAGGTTATTGAGGAGAATAAGCGTCACGATGGCGACACCGGTTCCCCAGAGGTTCAGATTGCGATCCTCACCAAGCGGATCAACGATCTGACCGAGCATCTGCGGACCAACAAAAACGACCATCACAGCCGTCGCGGCCTGTTTAAAATGATCGGCCACCGCCGCAGCCTGCTCAACTATCTGATGAAGACTGATATCGAGCGCTACCGCACCTTGATCGCGAAGCTCGGTATCCGCAAGTAAGTTCTGGAACTGAGAGGCAGATGGGGAACCATCTGCCTTTTAGCAGTTTTTCCGGCGGATGCCGGAAACGGCAGCCATACACAATTTTGTTAGCGCGAAGGATGGGAGTTTAGCATTAACTCGTACGCCCGGGTTTCCGGACGCAGGATTTATTGCTAAGCCTGTGCTCCGCGCGGTCTGGAGGAACAAATGGCAAGAGAAGTGAAAACCTTTACCACCACCTTCGCCGGTCGTGAACTGACCGTTGAAACCGGCCGCACCAGCGAACTTACCAACGGATCCTGCTGGGTCCGCTACGGTGAAACCGTTGTCATGGCCAATGTCACCGCTTCCGCAAAACCCCGTGAAGGCGTCGATTTCTTCCCGCTTTCCGTGGACTACGAGGAAAAGCTTTACGCCGTCGGCAAAATCCCCGGTTCTTTCCTGAAGCGGGAAGGCCGCCCCACTGAAAAGGCGACCCTGACCTCCCGGATGATCGACCGCCCGATCCGTCCCATGTTCCCCAAGGACATGCGCAACGACGTTTCGGTTGTGGTTACTGTCCTTTCAACAGATATTGACAACGCTCCGGAGATCGCCGGATTCATCGCGGCGTCCATTGCCATTGGTATTTCCGACATCCCCTTCCGTGAGCCCATCGCTGCGGTCAGCGTCGGCTTGGTGGACGGTGAGATTGTTCTCAACCCTATGACCGCTCAGCGCGCGAAATCCGATTTGGACCTGACCGTCGCCGGTTCCGCTGAAAAGATTGTCATGATTGAGGCAGGTGCCAACGAGATTGACAATGAAACCATGCTGAAAGCCATCGCCGCCGGCCATGAGGAGATCAAAAAAATGGTCGCTTTCATCGCTGGTATCCAGGCCGAGATCGGCAAACCCAAATTTGCCTTTGAGTCTAAGGAGGTTCCCCATGACCTGCTGGATGCGGTCTTGGAGGAGTTCGGCGATCAGTTTAAATACGCGCTGGACACCGACGATAAAAATATCCGGGAGGAACGGCTCCTTCCCATTACCGACGCCATCCACGCAAAATACGACGAGCAATATGCCGACCAGCCTACTCTTTTGGGAGAGGTCATCTATAAAGCCCAGAAGGTCATCGTCCGCCGCTGGCTCCTGGATGAGCAGAAGCGCGTGGACGGACGCGGAATGGATCAGATGCGTCCCCTGTCTGCTGAGGTGAATCTCCTGCCCCGGGTTCATGGCTCCGGTTTGTTCACCCGCGGCCAGACCCAGGTACTGACGGTGGCTACCCTCGGTTCCATCTCCGACGCCCAGATGCTGGATAGTATTGATGAGGACGAGGAGAAGCGTTATATGCATCAGTACAATTTCCCCAGCTATTCTGTGGGCGAAACCCGTCCTTCCCGTGGGCCCGGACGCCGCGAAATCGGTCACGGTGCACTTGCCGAACGGGCTTTGGTGCCGGTACTTCCTTCGGTCGAGGAGTTCCCCTATGCCATGCGGCTGGTATCGGAGGTTCTGTCCTCCAACGGCTCTACCTCCCAGGCCTCCATTTGCGGCTCTACATTGGCTCTGATGGATGCTGGCGTTCCGATTAAAGCGCCGGTTGCCGGTATCTCCTGTGGCCTGATTACCGAGGGCGACCGCTGGATGACTATGGTGGACATCCAGGGGCTGGAGGATTTCTACGGCGATATGGACTTTAAGGTCGGCGGCACGCATAAGGGCATCACCGCCATCCAGGTAGACATCAAGATCGACGGTTTGACGCTGGACATCATTGCCGATGCTTTTGAAAAGACCAAAAAGGCCCGGGATTATATCATTGACGAAGTAATCTTGAAGGCAATTCCGGCTCCCCGGAATCATGTTTCCAAATATGCTCCCAAGCAGAAATCCACGGTGATCGCGGTGGATAAGATCCGCGATGTTATCGGTTCCGGCGGAAAGGTCATCCAGAAGATCTGCGCGGAATGCGACGTCAAGATCGACATCAATGAAGACGGGCATGTCTTTATCCTTGGTATCGATCAGGAGAACGTGGACCGCGCCATGTATATCGTAGAGACCATCGCAAAAGATCCGGAGGTCGGAGCGATTTACAAAGGGAAGGTTACCCGGCTGATGAATTTTGGCGCTTTCGTCGAGATCGCTCCCGGTAAGGAAGGCTTAGTTCATATCTCGAAACTGGAAAACCATCGTGTCGAGAAGGTCGAGGACGTTGTTTCGGTTGGCGATGAAGTTTACGTTAAGGTGACGGAGATTGACGATCAGGGACGTATCAACCTTTCCCGCAAGGATGCGATGAACGATTTGGCACGCCGCAGCAATGGTTGATTTTAGAAAAGCCCCCCGGTCACGCAGAAGCGGCCGGGGG
>CAKXAF010000195.1 GCA_934869045.1 uncultured Nitrososphaerota archaeon
CCGGAAGGCCGGCGCCAATGGCGGCGGCCATGGGCTCCTCGATGATGGAAACCCGCTTGGCTCCGGCCTGCTCAGCAGCGTCGCGGACGGCGCGGCGCTCCACAGCGGTGACACCGGAGGGAATGCAGATAACTACCCGGGGACGGGAGAAGAATCCCTTCCCGATGGCTTTGTGGATAAACTCGGTGAGCATGCTGGTGGTCACGTCGAAGTCGGCGATGACGCCGTCCTTCAGGGGTCGAACCGTGACGATGGAGCCGGGGGTACGGCCGATGACGTCCTTGGCCTCCTGGCCGACGCACTTCACCTTGTCGGACTTGGTGTCCACTGCGACCACGCTGGGCTCCCTGATGATGATGCCCTTGCCCTTCATGTATACCAGGGTATTTGCGGTACCCAAATCGATGCCGATATCTTTTGAAAACATTGGTCTGCACTTCCTTTGCGCGGGAAAGCCCGCTGATTCCGCATGGATGGTTAGGCCATGCCTTTCCTTATTATACCCTGCTCAGAGGGATTACACAAGAAGTATTTTATGAATTTAAGAATTTTTCGCAAAATTCCGACAGCGTTCGAGCAAGTTCTGCCAGGGGCAGCCCCACGACGTTGCAGTAATCGCCTCGGATCTCCCGGACCAGCAGGGCGCCTTTTTCCTGTATGCCGTAGGCCCCAGCCTTATCAAAGGGCTCGCCGGTGTTCAGATACCAGTCGATTTCCGCCGGGGAAAGGGGATAGAAGACTACCTCTGTGGTCACGGAAAAGCGGCTGAGTCCTGCCGTACCGGCAAGGGTGATACCGGTGACCACCCGGTGGGTTCGCCCGGAAAGCTCCCGGAGCATCCGTTCTGCGCCGGCACGGTCCTGGGGGATACCAAAGATCTCCCCGGAGGGGGAGACTACGACCGTATCGCCCCCGATGACCACGGCATCCGGCGGCGTATCCGGCCTCCTGCGGACCGAAAGGGCCTTTCCCTCGGACAGGGCCAGAACCAGCTCTTCCGGCGGGAGCCCAGCCGCCATCAGCGGCGTTTCGTCAAAGCTGGATGGAACTGTCCGGAAATTCCCGGTGAGACGGGAGAGCAGTTCCCGGCGGCGGGGCGAGCGGGAGGCCAGGATCAGCAGAGGCAGCCTGTCAGGAAAACGAGGTTCCCCCTCCGTTTTTTTCAGGATTGTTTCCATTTTATGCCGGTTTCCCTCCATCGTATGCCCGGTCAGTGAATCCGGGACGCAGTTTTGACATAGAGAATAATCGCTGCGGCGATGCACAGCAGCATGGCAATGTTCAGACTGATGTGAAAGGACACGCTGAATTGGAGCACAGCTAAATCCACCGCAAAGGAGTCCAGACCGATGGTTTCCCCGATACAGAGCCATTTCAGGAAGGAGACCTTTCCGGCCAGCTCCGCCAGCAGGGTGCCCAGCAGGATGCCGCCCAGCAGATAGAGAAACAGAAGCAAGGTGCGTTTCATGTCAGTTTCCTCCCTTTTGCGGAAAAGTCAGGCCGGTGGAGCCGAAGCCGCCGCTCCCGCGGCCGGTTTCGGGCAGCTCGTCGGTTTCCTCCGGCTCCGGGAGAAGAATGGGGGAAACCACCAATTGGGCGATCCGGTCGCCGTGATGGATGGTGTAGGGGGACTGGGAGTGGTTGGTCATGGCGATCTGCAGCTCTCCGCGGTAGTCGCTGTCAATGACACCGACACAGTTGGAGAGGGTGACGCCGTATTTGCTGGCCAAGCCGCTCCGGGCGTAGACCAGCCCCACGGTTCCGGGTTCCAGGGCGATGGCAAGCCCCGTTGGGATACGCGCCAGCGCAAAGGGCTGGAGCACCAGGTCTTCCTTCAGGCAGGCGCAGAGATCCAGGCCCGCGCTTTCCGGCGTGGCGCGCCGGGGAAGGGCGGCGTCGGGGTTCAGACGTTTGATCTTCAAAGTCATAGCAGTCCTTTCCGGGGTTTATTCCACCCCGCGGTAGAGAAGGCCCCGGGTGAAAGAGCCTTCGGGCTTCTGGCGTGTCTTGTACCGCCGGAGGACGGCGTCTGCCTCCTCCGGGGTTTCTCCGGTGAACAGGAGGAGCAGGAAGGAAAGGGACGCGAGCTCGTCCAGGCGGCCGGCAAGCTCCAGGGGAACGGAATTGTAAAGAAAGCTGGCCGAGCGGTCAAAATCGCACCGTACCGGGAAGCGGATCCCTTTGCGGTCGGTGAGGAAGCCCTGTCCGCGGCATTTGGCGCAGCCAATCTGTGCCTTGACCGGGCAGCTCCGCAGGGACATCAGCGGCAGCCGGCCATAGGCGGCGATCCCCAAGGGCAGGTCTGTCCGCAGCCGGACTGCGTCGGAAAGAGCGGTTTCGATGGAGAGAGCCGCTGCCGATAGTCCCAACTGCCGGGCGGCAAGAAGGCTTTGAGAGTTGGTCAGATTGAGCCAAGGGCTGCCCAGCAGTTCCATTCCAGCGTCCCTTCCCAGGGTAATTTGGGCGGCGTTGCTGCACCAAAGGGCGGTCACGCCCCGCTCCTGCAAGGCGATCAGACGGGGGAGCCACTGCTTCTCCCATGAAAAAGTGAACCGGGGCAGTACTGCGGCCAGCCGGGGCAGGTGGGGCCGCAGCTCTTCCAGATGGGCTTCCAGTTCCGGGACGGGGAGAAGAATGCGGGAAAAATCCCCGGCGGATTCCAGGGGGATCTGGGAAAAAGCTTGAAATTCTCCCCAAATCTCCTGTGAAATTGGGGAATTTCGGGCCGGCTCAGGGAGCGGTGGAAGCGCGCCGCCGGTAAACCGGGGGAATACGGCGGTGCGCAGGGCGTCCATCTGCTCCACCGCGTCCCGGCGCAGGGCGTTGAACCCCGAAGCAGGGAGAGAAAGCCCGGCGCTGTTCTCAACCCGAAGTCCGGTCAGAAAATACGGCGTCCCGCCCAACTTGCTCAGGAACCTCCGGGCGAAATTTTCGTCAGCGGGATTCACCGTCTCCCAGGGGAGGACGCCGGAGACGGTGACGGCTTTCCCCTCCGCCGTCAAGGTCAGGGAGGCGGGCTGCTCCGGCTTCAGAGTCAGTTCCATTTCCACCGGGATGCGGGGGACGTCCTTCTGGAAGGTGCTTTGCAGCTCCCGGAGCACGCCGGTGGCTGCTTCCACATCCTCTTTCCGGCGGAAGCCGAACATCTCCCGGCTGATGCGGCCGTCAAAATAGGCGGAGGTGAACCCGCTGCGGGAAAAAACCGCCTGGAGGGCGTCCAGATCCGGCTCCCGGCCATCCAGAGCCGCCCGGCAGGCGGTGACGGCGGCGGCGACGTACTCCGGCCGCTTCATCCGGCCCTCGATCTTGAAGGATTCGACGCCCATGGCGGCCAACTCCATCAGATAGGGGATCAGGCACATATCCTTAAGGGAAAGGACGGACTCTCCGGCCTGGGCGATTCCCGGCGCGGCGGCGGAAAAGGGCAGGCGGCAGGGCTGGGCGCACCGGCCCCGGTTGCCGCTCTTTCCGCCCAGCATGGCGCTCAGGTAGCATTGACCGGAAACCGACATACAATGCGCGCCATGGACAAAGACCTCCAGTTCCAGAGAAGTGGAAGCCCGGATGGCGGCGATTTCCTCCCGGGAGAGCTCCCGGGCCAGCACCACCCGGGAAAAGCCCAGCTCCCCGGCGGCACGGACACCGGCCGGGGAGTGGATGGCCATCTGGGTGGAGGCGTGGAGGGGCATGGAGGGGGCCAGGGCTTTGACTGCGGCGGCCACGCCCCAATCCTGGACGATGAGGGCGTCCACCCCGGCGCTGCAGGCGGCGCGGATGCAATCCTCCAGGGCCGGGAACTCCCGGTCAAAGGCCAGGATATTCAGGGCCTGGTGGACCCGGACGCCGAAACGGTGGGCGTAGGTCACGGCTTCGGCCAGTTCCTCCGGGCCGAAGTTGCGGGAATCCGCCCGGGCGCTGAAACTCTTCTGCCCCAGATAGACAGCGTCGGCGCCGCAGCGGACGGCGGCCTCCAGAGCTTCCCGGGAACCGACGGGGGCGAGAATTTCCGGCTTCATTTCCGGTTCTCTCCGCCTGGCTTTCCGCTTTCCCCGCCGACTTTGTCCCGGAGACTGTAAAGCTCCAGGTCGCTTTTCAAATTTTCATTTTCCCGCTTGAGCAGGGTGAGTTCCCGGCGGAGCTGGTCTGCCTCGATGCGGGCAGAGGCGGCCTCCTCCACGTAGCCCTTGATCTGGGCGCGGATGTTGTCCACGTCCGAGACCGACTTCATGCCTTCGTCCATGAGTTCCAGGGCGACCATAACGGCGGCGGAGGTGAGGGCCGCGCTTTCGTTTTCTTCCAAAAAGGCGTTGATGCGCTTGTCCAGCTCCTTGGCCAGGGTGATCATATAGGAAGGGCTTTCATCGGTCTGCAGCGTGTAGGTTTTGCCGCAGATGACGACCTTGACTCGGTTTTGCATATTCATTCCTCCTGTTCCACGATCGGTTCAGTACTTCTATTATATGCGATTTCTTGCGCGGTGAAAAGGGTTTTTTGCAAGATTTTGTCTTTTCCTGCCGGGAACGTATGGTTTCCGGCAGGCGGGGCAGGCTGAAAGAAGTGCGGGAAAATCAGAGGGGGCGTTTGCATGGGAGAAGGAAAGCGGCGGATTCCGCTGCTGGATGAGGCGCGGGGATTTGCAATCCTCTGTATGGTGGGATATCATTTTCTCTACGATCTCCGGAGCGCCGGGCTGTGGGAGGGGGCGCTGCTGGCTTCTCCGGTCATGGACGGGCTGCGGGATCTCTTTGCCGGACTGTTTGTGGCGGTAGCGGGGGCGTGCTGCCTGCTTTCCCGGAACAACTGGCGGCGGGGCGGAATCTGTATTCTGGCAGCGGAGGGAGTGGCCATGGCCGCCGGGGTCATGGGGTTTCCCATCTGGTTCGGTGTGCTGCATTTATTGGGAAGCAGCATGCTGCTGGCGGCGCTGGGCGAGCCGCTTCTCGACAAGATCCGGCCCCAGATCGGATTTGGAACAGCGGCGTTGGCCGCCGTTCTTACCGCAGGGCTCCCGGA
>CAKXAF010000196.1 GCA_934869045.1 uncultured Nitrososphaerota archaeon
AGTCAGCCCCGCGTTGGCCGCCGTCACCGCCACATCGTGCTTCACATCGCCCGTAATATATGCGTCCGCCCCTGCCGCCAGAACCGCCTGGAGAAAGCTCCCGCCAGACCCGGAGCAGACCGCCACTTTCCGGGCAAGAAAGCCCGCGTCATAGACCCGCAACGCCCGCAGTCCCAGCCGTTCCTTCACCATCCGGGCGAGCTCCAGCCCGCTGAGAAGCCCCTCTGGCTCCCCGATTTTTACAAACCCCTCTCCGCCCGGCAGGTCCTCGACCTCCGTCAGGCCCAGCTGTGCCGCCAAAACATCGCTGACGCCGCCTTTTGCCCGATCTAGACAAGTGTGGGCGGAAATCACCGCGATCCCCGCCTGAACCGCGCTGTAGGCCACAGTTCCCAGTTCCACTCTCCGCAGCGGATCAAAAATCACCGGATGATGGGTCAGCACCAGCTGCGCTCCCCGTTCCGCCGCCTCCTCGCAAACGGCCTGAGTCAGGTCCAGCGCCAGCAGACAGAGAGAAACCGGCTGCTCCATCCCGCCGATCAGAAGGCCGCTGTTGTCAAAATCCTCCGCCGTATCAAACGGCGCCCACTGGTTCAGCGCCTGGTAAATTTCGCCAACCGTGTTCATCGCGCGCCCTCCTCGATAGACCGGATCTGCCCAATCAGCTTCTGATAACGGGCCGTACTCTCCGGATCCCGCCCGGACTGGTGCAGCCCCAGGGCGATCACCTCCAGCTTCTTTCGGAGATTCCGGAGATATTTCTCTGCCGCAGGCCGTTTTTCCAGGTCATGAAGCGTCTCTGGAATCCGCCCCACATGAGCGAACAGATCCTCACATTCCCACGGCTCAAAGCCGGTTCGGGCGTTGATCACCGTGTACATCTTTCCTGCCGCCTCCGCAGGGGTCTCCGCCAAAATCCGGACGCCGTGCCCGCAGAGCCAGCGGCGCAGATACGGAGCCTGCGTCATAGGCTGCAGAATGAGATTGACGCCAGTTAGGGGAAGCCTCTTTTCCAGAATGTCCGCGATGAGCATCCCGCCCATCCCGGCGATCACAAGGTCGGTTACCCCTTCCAGATCAATTCCGTCCAACCCGTCCGCCAGCTGGGTACAAATCTGCCCCTCCAAACCTGACGCTGCAATGTTGCGCTGCGCGGAAGCCAGCGGCTGCGGATTTACGTCAGAAGCCAGCGCCCGCCGGGCCAGCCCCCTCTCCACCAAGAATACCGGCAGATGGCCATGGTCGGTCCCTACGTCCACCACATACGCTCCCGCCGTCACAAAATCAGCGGCGGCCAAAAGCCGCCCATCCAGCACTGTCATAAAAACCTCCCGGAACATCAAAAGGGGGACGTCCGCCGACGCCCCCTTTCTGGTTGTCTCTTACTTTCCGGACAGGAATGAGTTGATCTGCTCAACCAGATCGTCTGCATCCACACCATGTACCTCGCATGCGTCGGCAATCGACTCACCGCGGGCAGAAGGACAGCCCAGGCAGTGCATTCCCATGGCAAGGAAAAATTGCGCAGTGGTGGGCTCGGCATCCAGAACGTCGCCGATAACGGATTCTTTTGTTACAACCATTTCATACATCCTTTCTGTTGGACTCTGCCTTTATTATACCCCATTCCGGGGGAATAAATCAAGAGTCAGCGGCGCTGCCCCTGCTGACGGTCCATTTCTTCCAGGTTAAAAGGCGTCTGCTGATAAACAAAGTAGTTCAGCCAGTTGACAAAAAGCAGGTTCGCGTGGCTGCGCCAGATAAAGCGCGGTGGGTTCTCCGGATCGTCGCCTTCGAAATAATGATACGGCAGATGAATGGGCAGCCCCTTTTCCAGGTCGCGGAAATATTCCGCCGCCAGAGTGCCTCTGTCGTATTCCGAATGGCCTGTGACAAAAAAGCGCCGCCCAGTTTTGTCTGCGACAATATGAACTCCAGAAAGCTCCGATTTGGTCAGAATCTCCAAATCCGGGCACCAAAGGATATCCTCTTCCCGCACCTCGGTGTGGCGGGAATGGGGGACGTAAAAAGTCTCGTCAAACCCCCGCAGCAGCTGGTGGAAGGGTTGGAGCACGGTATGTGGGAAAACGCCGAACATCTTCTCTGGCAAATCGTATTTTGGGATACCATAATGATAATAAAGCCCCGCCTGCGCACCCCAGCAAATGTGAAGGGTGGAGTAGACGTTGGTCTTGGACCACTCAAAGACCTCACATAGCTCCGGCCAGTAGTCCACGTTTTCAAAAGGCATCTGCTCCACCGGCGCACCGGTGATAATCAACCCGTCGAAGCGTTCTTCCCGGACGTCCGCCAGCGTCTTGTAATACTTAAAAAGATGATCGTCTGAGGTGTTTTTGGAAACATGGGAAGCCATCTGCAAAAGCTCCAGGTCAATCTGAAGCGGCGTGTTGGACAGAAGCCGCAGCAGTTGTGTCTCCGTCTCAATCTTTTTGGGCATCAAATTGAGGATCGCAATTTTTAAAGGCCGGATATCCTGATGAACAGCCCGCTCTTCGTCCATCACAAAAATATTTTCCCGCTGCAAGGCGGAGTTTGCCGGAAGAGATGCCGGTATTTTTATGGGCATGCCCACGCCCTCCCTTACTCAATCAATCGTTTCTATCATAGCACATTTGGAGGGCGTTTGCAAGTATTTTGTATGTCTATAGAATACAGACATCTGTCTTTTATTCGTGCTCAGCTTCCTTCTGTGCTTTTTCCAAGGCATTGGCCAGCTGGTCCGGACAGGAGGTTGTCTTCATGCCGCAGCGAATCCCTTTTAAAAGCGGGATGAGCTCTTCCGGTTTCCTCCCTACGCAGAGTGCAGCAACGCCTTGGGTATTGCCGCTGCACCCGCCGGTAAAGCTGACAGCTTTTACAACGCCGTCTTCGATGGAGAGATCGATTTTCCGGGAACACACGCCCCGAGGCTGATAGGTGAATTTCATAAAAACTTCCTTTCTTCTGTCCCTTCCTGCTTCTATCAAAACATTTTACTCTTTTCCCCGTTCCGCTTCAATTGAAAAATTGTAAACATTCCGGTTTTTTCGGCATTCGCTTGTAAAATTCTCCAAAACGCTGTATAATAAAACTACTATCAAACCGGAGGTGCAGTTTCATGCGTTCTCTCAACGCGATCAATGAGTTCAAGCGCGAAGCGCCCAATGCCATTTTCACCAAGGAGCAGGCGCTCCAGATTACCCTGAAGCTCCTGTCGAAAGAATTGAACGACCCTGCCAACAGTGACAATGAAACCGCCGTTCTCAAACGGGCTGTGGAACATTTCACCTTTCAGCATCTCGACGCTACTGCCACCGAAACAGATGCGATGCTTGACGCTTTCAATGTAGCCCGGATTACAACCAGCGACATTGTGGAAGGTATCAAAGCAGTCCTGTTTGAGGCAGACTGAACCAGACAAAGGGCCGCTGTGTATACCCTATTTCCGGAGAATATGCAGCGGCAGCAAAAAAAATTAAAAAAATCTCAAAAACCCCTTGCTTTTTTTCCAAAAGTTTGCTATAGTATATAAGCACGATGTTTTTAGAAAAAGTATGCGCCTGTAGCTCAGTGGATAGAGCACCGGCCTCCGGAGCCGGGTGCGTTGGTTCGATTCCAATCAGGCGTACCATTGTGAACCCCGATGGACATTATGTTCGTCGGGTGTTTTATTTTGCAATAACACACTCTTCACTGATTACCAAAACTAGGGCCGGATGAAATGTTCCTCCGGCACGTTTTTATGATTCCTTCAACTCCACAAACCACCGATGGTCATCCTGCAAAAAGAGATACCGCTGCTTCCCACCGAAAAGACAGGTGTAGCGCAGGCCGTTCCCTCCTGCCTTGAGCGCCGCTGCCTGCCGCACATCCAGGATCCGATCCACCTCATAGCTCTCCCCGTCGTCCCAGGTTAGACTAAGCGGCTTAATACGGCCATCCGGTTCAAATACGGCGTACACTTCTACGTATTTCCGCCGGTAGATTGGCGCTGTCATGACGCTGCCTCCTTTACCAGTAGGGGCGGAACTATCCGCAAAAGTTCTGCCGCCTGCAGCGGATCATGGAGCCACATCTCCCGCCCTTCTTCCGTTAGCACGACTGGCATTCGGTCGTGGATTCCCGCCACAGACTCATTTGCCGCCGCCGTCAGGATCACAAACTGCCGTTCTCCTTCATAGCTGCTCCATAGCCCCGCAAGATACAGCATGGACTCTCCCGGCAGGCCGAACCGATACTTTTTCTTCTCCGGATCCCACTCATAAAATCCCGTAGTGGGCACGATACAGCGCCCTCCGACCAGCAGGGAACGGAACATCCACTTTTCTCCGACAGTTTCCGCCCGGGCATTGATGATGGTACCCTTTCGGTATGGATTCGGGAATCCCCATGCTGCTGCTGCCGGCGTTCCTCCGCTTCCGCCAGGCAGAAGGATCGGAACACGGTTGGTTGGGAAAATCTCTCCGGTTTTTACCTCGACCCGTTCCAGGCGCTCTACCTCCTGCACCAGCTTTCGGACCTCTTCTATATCTATTGAAAATCCATATCTTCCACACATTTGCATTCACCTCTCCAGAAAATTGTACCGGTCCAGGGAACTCTGGATATTTTCATCCAAACGTGCCAGATACCGGTCTGAAAGAAGGATTCCCCTCTGCACGCTGTTCATACCGAATCTTCTCCGGACACGATCTGTGGTTCTCTCCAGAGCCTGGCGCTTCTGGTGTGTCTTTTCTCCCAGAAGGAAGCACTGTTCCGGCGCGTTGATTCCGATCAAGTCCGTGACCCGCACGCCGATTCCCCGCAAAGGCTTCGGCCAGCTGTAAACTCTTTTGAAAAGAGAAAATGCCTGTTCCGCAATCTCAGAGCAGAGATTGGTATGCCGCTTCATCGGTACCTGGCGTTCCCAATGCTTCAGCTCATTGTCCCGAAGCGATATCACTATAGTTTTTCCTTTTAGGCCCTGTTCCCGCAGCCTCCGGGCTACGCTTTCCGCCAGTAAGTACAAGAC
>CAKXAF010000197.1 GCA_934869045.1 uncultured Nitrososphaerota archaeon
CCAGCCAACAGATAGAATGGTGCGTATGCGTCTAACTATGAAGCTGATGAAGGAGACCTTTTATGAGCCAGATGACAACCAAAGAACGCTTCACCTGTATGTACGAGCACCGGGAGGCCGACCGCGTCCCGATTTTTGACAGCCCCTGGGCCGGCACCGTCGCCCGCTGGATCCGGGAAGGTATGCCGGAAGGCGCCGACTGGCGGGACTATTTCGGCGTGGACAAGGTGGCGTCCATCGGAGTGGATATCACACCCCGCTATGAATACAAGGTCCTGGAGGAAACCAGCCATTACATCATCTACACTTCCCCCTGGGGCGTCACCATGAAACAGTTCAAGGACGCCGACTCTACCCCGGAGTTCCTGGATTTCACCGTTACGACCCCAGAAGCCTGGGAAAAGGCCAAGCGGCGGATGACCGTTGACCGGGATCGGGTCGATTGGGAGAACCTGAAGCAGAATTACGACCGCTGGCAGGCCGAGGGCCAGTGGATCGAAGGGACCTTCTGGTTCGGCTTTGATGTCACCCACTCTTGGATGGCAGGGACGGAAACCATCCTGATCGCCCTCCTGGAGGAGCCGGAGTGGGTCAAGGATATGTTCAGCACCTACTTGGACCGTTGCATTGCCCACTTTGATATGATCTGGGATGCGGGCTATCGTTTTGACAGCATCATGTGGTACGACGACATGGGCTACAAAAACACGCCATTTTTTTCAAACACCGTCTATAGGGAGCTTCTCCAGCCCTTTCACCGCCGCGCTGTGGAGTGGGCCCACAACAAGGGTATCAAGGCGCGTTTGCACTCCTGCGGTGATATCATGCCTCTGATGCCGGACGTGATGGAAACGGGTATTGACGCCCTGAACCCCATTGAAATCAAAGCCGGCATGGATATCGAGGCGCTGAAACGGGACTACGGCAGCCGTCTGGTCCTTCACGGCGGCATCAACGCCGTCCTCTGGGATGACAAGGAGGCGATTCTCGCGGAGATTGCCCGCACTCTGCCCATTGTCAAGGAAAACGGCGGTTACATTTTTGCTTCGGATCATTCCATCCCCAATTCCGTGAGCCTGGAGAATTTCCGGGAGATCGTCCAGGCGGTCAAGCGCATCGGCGCTTATTAAGGCGGGCGATATCGTTGCCGGGAGTCTTTCCTGCGCGAATAGGCGGATACGTTCGAAGGCTCCGTGGGCAGCCCGGCCCGAAAAAATGATCGACACGCTGAGCGGCGGTACAACCAACGTTGTACCGCCGCTCATTTTAGATACCCATGGTTTCCCGGGTGTGCGTCTCATTGAGGGTTCTGCCATCGGAAAAGCCGGGAGCATACAGGCAGATCGTTTCCCGGCCCGCCGCTATTTTGTTAAACCGCTACCGGATTTTCACCCAGCATCGGTTTTCCGAGGACTCCAGAATGGCGTCCAGTACTTTCTGGCAGGCCAACCCGTCATCAAGCCCCGGCGTGTACCGGTCCGGGGCGCCCCGAAGCAGGTCGATGAACTCCTTCATCTGGACGGAATGAGCGAAAAATTCCTCCGGGACCGCATGCTCCTCAAATTTTTCGTCCTCCAGCATCCAAAGCCGGTCGTTGTGGTTCAGGTTGAACCGGATGGCCCCTTTATCGCCGTATACGTCCATGCTGATGGTATTTTTGTGCCCCATGGCGCAGCGGGTGATCCCGAAGGTCCCCAGGGCGCCGTCCGCAAATTCCGCTAAGAAGTTGCAGGTGTCATCCGTTTCCACCGGGGCGGTTTCCTCGCTGTCCAGACGCTTCCGTTCCTTGACGACTGTCTGCAGATCGGCGCTGACCTTGCTGACCGGCCCTGCCAGGAAGGCTGCCAGATCCAGCAGGTGAACGCCCAGATCGCCGGAGACCCCGTACCGGGCGTATTCCCTGACAAACCGCCAATCCAGCCGCCGGCCTTTCATAAAGGCGCTGTCCTTGAGATACTGGACGTAGACCGAGTTGATGCGTCCCAGCTTCCCATCGTCCACATACCGCCGTGCGTACCGAACCGCCGGCATGAACCGGTAGGAGAAACAGACCATGGCAGGAAGCCCAGCCTCTTTCGCCGCGTCCCGTAGCCGCTCCACCTCATCGCTGCCGATTCCTACGGGCTTCTCCACGCAGAAGGGCTTGCCCGCCTCCACGGCCGCCATGGCCATGGGGCAGTGAAAGGAGTTGGGGGTGCAGATGTCCACCGCGTCCACCTCCGGGCAGGCGATAAGCTGGCGGTAGTCGGTAAAACGCCGCCCCTCCGGCACGCCGTATTTGTCCCCGGTCTCTGCCAGAGCCTTGGGATTTACATCGCAGAGGGCTGCAATCTCTACGCCCTCCAGCTTGCTCAGCTGGGGAAGATGCACTCCGTTGGCAATGCCGCCGCAGCCGATGGTTCCAATCCGAATGTTCTTCATTTCGTTGCCCCTTTCCCTGCGTCCGCCAGATCCAGATGCTTGCGGACGCGCTCATCCTGTCCCTCAAATTTGTCCTTGACGTCCTCCAGCGCCTCGAAGTGCCCCAGCGTCGGCTTTGGCCCGCCGGAGGGCCGGGCCCATTCCACAGCATTTTTCAAAACCTGGGTGATGTCCCTGCGGTAAAACGTCGGGTATTCCTCGTGGCCGGGCCGGAAGTAGAAAATCTTCCCCAGCCCCCGCCGGTAGCAGCAGCCGCTCCGGAACACCTCCCCGCCGGAGAACCAGCTGATGAAGACCAGTTCGTCCGGCGCCGGCACCTCAAAGCGCTCGCCGTAGGTCTCCTCCTGGGGCAGCTCGATGTACTCCGGCAGATCCCGGGCGATGGGATGTCCCGGCTCAATGACCCAGATTCGTTCCAGCTCGTCGTTCTCCCGCCATTTCGAGCGGCAGACCGTGCCCATCAGCCGGACAAAGGGCTTGGAGAGGTGTCCGGAGTGCAGGACGATGAGCCCCATGCCATCCAGCACCCGCAGCTGCACACGTCTCGCCGTCTCGTCGGAAACCTTGTCGTGGGCGCAGTGCCCCCACCAGATCAGTACGTCGGTCCAGTCCAGAACCTCCTGGGGCAGCCCGTTTTCCGGCTCCTCCAGGGTCGCGGTCCGGACGCAGAAGCGCTCATCGCCCGCGAACATCTCCTGGATCGCTCCGTGAATACCCCTTGGGTAGATCTCCGCGATCCGCGGCGTTTTTTCATGCAGGAATTCGTTCCACACTGTTACGTTGATTGTTTTCATGCTCCATCCTCCTTGCGGCTCGTTACCTCTATTGTAATTTGCAGCAGCTTTTGTTACAATGTAGATATCAGCCCGATTCTTGTAAAAAACGGCAGATCAAAGGAGTGTCAGGATGCATTTGATCACCTTGCAGCAGCTTCGGACCGCAGATGTTTCCTTTTACCGGCTGACGTCCCTTCGGTATTTCTGGGGCCCTGGCTCGGTGGATCGGTTCGTGGACCGGACCCGGGTCGACAACCTGCTGGTTTACCTCATACGCGGCGAACGAAGCTACACCCGCGGCGATGGCGATGCCGGCGAATTCCTGAAAATTCAGAACGGCGACATCCTCTTTGCCTCCACCGGCTGCAATTACGTCTCCACCCTTCGCCTGCGGGAAGGGGAGCGTGTCTCGGAGGGGATTTTCGTGACCTTCTCCATTCGGGATGAAAACGGCGGGGAAGTGTGCCCTGGTGAAGGAGCGGTCTGGATGGCCCACGATACCGACGGCCCCTATTACCGCCTTTTCGAGGAGCTGCTGGAGGCCGTCATGCGCGGCAGCGGCGGAAACCTCAGCGCCAAGGCCCTGCTCTCCCGGCTGCTCCAGGAACTCCTCGCCCACGTCCGGCTCCAGGATTCCTTCGGCCCGGATCTGGAGGCCATTTACCCTGCCGTGGTGCGGATCGAGCACCATCCCCAGGAGGCTGTCTCTGTCCCGGAGCTGGCCCGTCTTTGTTTTTTAAGCGAAAGCACCTTCCGGAAAAAATTTGAGCAGTACACCCATCTCTCTCCCATCCAGTACCGCAACCACATCCGCCTCCAAAAGGCTATCGAGCTTCTGCGCAACGGCATTTACACGGTGGAAGAGACCGCCGCCGCCATGGGCTACCACGACGCCTCCCACCTGAGCAACGCCGTCAAAAAGAGTACCGGCCTCACTCCCCGGGAGATCGCAGGCGGCGCGAAGATCCCGGAGCACGCCTTTCCCGACCTGGACGAGCCCCGTTCAGAAGCCTCCCGCCGATGAGGACGCCCACCGGCGAAAGATCCGGCCCCAGAATGCAGATATCTGCCCGCATCCCCGGCAGAAGGCTCCCCATCTCCCCGGAAACCCCCAGGATCCGCGCCGGCGTCTCGCTGGCCATTCGTACCGCGTCGATCAGCGGGATGCCGCAGTCCTCCACCAGATTCCGCACCATCCGGCTAAGGGGCTGAACGCTACCTGCAAACCGGGAGCGGTCCGGCAGCTTGGCCACCCCGTCCTCCACCAGGAAAAGCTGAGGGGATTCCTGCCCTTTGGGCCCCAGAATGTAGAGGGCGTCCCCCTCCGGCATCCCCCCGGCGCGGAGGCTGTCTGAGACCAGACAGATTTTCTCCGCCCCCTTGCATCGGTAAGCCAGCCGCACCATTTCCGGCGGGAGATGGCGCCCGTCGGCGATAAGTTCCAGGGTCAGCCGTTCGTCCACCAGCCCCAGCTCTGTCAGCCCCACGCTGCGGACGCCGTTTACTATGGAGGCTTGGGACATGGCGCAGAAGTGATGGGTGAGATGGCGCATTCCCGCGGCGACCACCGGCAGGATCTCCTCCGACCGGCCGTTGTCATGGCCGCCGGAGACCAGAACGCCCCGCCGCGTAAGCTCCCGGGTCATCTGCTCCGCCCCCGGCAGCTCCGGCGAGAGCGTGACCCGTACCGCGATGTCCGCGTTGTCCAGCAGAAAGCCATACCCGTCCCGGTCCGGTTCCAGGAGGTCCTGTTCCTTCTGCGCCCCCTTGTTT
>CAKXAF010000198.1:0-1719 GCA_934869045.1 uncultured Nitrososphaerota archaeon
TTCCTGCACCATGACGCTGCAGGTGGTGTGCTGGGAGTAGACCACGCAGATGCCGTTTTTAATACCGCTGCGGGCGATGATTTCCTTGACCGGTACGGTGACGTCGTGGAAGGTAGGGTTCAGACCCCGGGACTGAAGCTCGATGCATTCGCGGTAAACTGCCATGATGAAAACCTCCTGAAATATTATCAAACAAGAATTTAAAAAACCTTTGGAAAGCCCGGGAAATCAGGCGTGGCGCTCATCCCATGCCCGGCGGACGGCGGCCAGCATTTCGTCAACCATAGCTGCGGGGTCCGGCGCGTTGAGGATGCCGCTGGTGGAGCCGGTAGCGTCGGCCCCGGCCCGGATCATCCGGTACACGTCCCGCCCATCCTTGATTCCGGCGGCAGGGAGCACCTGAATGGCAGGATTTACGGATTTGACTGCGTCGATGGCCGCCCGGACATATTCCTCGTCAGCCGCCTGCCCCGTGCCGATAAGTTCCGTGGGTTCGGCAACGATAATGTTAGGGGAGAAGTGGGCGATGGCGGCGGCCTCCTGCAGGGAATCAGCACAGACGATAGTCAGCAGCCCCACCTCGTCGGCACGCTGGATGGCCCGGCGCAGACCGGAAACGGTCATGGGCTTTTCAGCATGGTTGAGCATGACTCCCGCCGCGCCCGCAGCCTTTACCGCTTCCGGCAGAACAGAGCCGAGGCCGCGCCCCACTGGCAGGGGATCCATGTGCTGAGCAAAGATCAGGAGATTTTCCGTTTCCTCCGTGAGCATAGGAATATCTGTGTACTGAGGTGTCAGAATCACGCGGACGCCATATCGTGCGCTGGCGGCATCCGCCGCCCGTGCCAACTTCCGCATTTCTTCACCATACAGGTATGCCTTTGGGCCAATTTCAAAAAACGGCGGCTGAATGATCCTGCCTGCATACACAAGCATCAAATCCTTTCTTTCGTTTTTCTTTCGAAATAAGTTGTTATGCATTTCCTGAATGTTTCGATAGCTTCATTATAGCAGAACCAAAAAATGTTGTATATGGACTTTTATAATAAACTATATGGAAAATTTTCGTATATTTTTTCCTGATTATTTTCCTGTGTGAAGGTTTACACATCTTTTTTAATGTGATAAAATGAATGTAAGAAATCTAAATCCGTAAAAACGAAAGGAAAACGAAACAAATGGAGCATTCTGCTGAACAAGCGGCCCGTCACTCGCTGGCTGTTGAGGCGCAGGCGATCCGGGGCCTGGCCGACTATATGGATTGGGAGGCTCTGGCCCGCGCAGTCGAAGCGATTCAAAACGCTCCCGCCGTGATCACCTGCGCCAGCGGCACATCCGGTGTTGCCGCGAGGAAAATGGCTCATTCCCTGTGCTGCATTGAGAAAAACGCCTCCTTTCTGCCGCCCTGCGAAGCGGTTCACGGGGGATTGGGCCGGGTCCACCAGGGGGATTGCGTAATCATCGTGTCCCGCGGGGGCAGGACCTCTGAAATCTTTCCAATCCTGCCAGTCTGCAGGGAGAAGGGGGCGGTGGTGATTGCCGTTACGGAAAAGAAGGAATCTCCCATTGGTTTGGCGGCTGATATTGTTCTCCCGCTGAAAATTGACCGGGAAAGCGACCCCCTGGAAATCATGGCCACCTCCAGCTATATTGCTACCATCGCTCTTTTTGATGCGCTGCTGGCCGCTCTTATGGAGGAGGAGAAGTATACGCTGGAGC
>CAKXAF010000198.1:1729-2847 GCA_934869045.1 uncultured Nitrososphaerota archaeon
AGTTCCGATTGATTCATCCCGGCGGAGCCGTAGGGGAGCAGCTCCATCACTGACGGAAGCTGCCTGCCGCTGGAATTCCGCAGCGGCGCCTTGTATTTTTCAAGAAATCTCAACATTTTTCAAGATATTTCAATGGAAAAGGAGCATTTTTATGCAATTGTTTATTGATGACGCATGCCCACAGGCCATTCGCAGATGCCTGGACAAATTTCCCTGCGACGGAGTTACGACTAATCCTTCCATTTTAAAGCGCGCAGGCCAGTCACCGTATCCTCTGCTGAATGAACTGCGTGCCATGCTGCCGGAAAAATCCTCGCTCCACGTACAGGTGATCTCCGTCACGGCGGAGGAAATGCTGGAGGAGGCCCGGACCATCCGGCAGCGCATCGGCGGCAATACCTACATCAAGGTTCCAGCCACGGAGGAAGGCGTCTGCGCCATCCGGATGATGGCGGCGGAGGGAATCCCCGTTACCGCTACGGCCATCTACACCCCCATGCAGGCGTTGCTGGCAGCCAAGGCTGGAGCGGAGTATGCGGCTCCCTATGTGAACCGTCTGGACAACATGGGAATGGACGGCCTGCGCGTGGCTCGGACCATCCACGATATTTTTACAGTACATAACATGAACTGCAAGGTTCTGGCGGCCAGCTTCAAGAACACGATGCAGATCCAGGAACTGTGCGCCTATGGTATCGGATCGGTCACCGCAGCCCCGGAGCTGATTGAGCAAATGCTCCGCCACCCGGCGGTAGGCCCGGCGGTGGACGCCTTCAATGGGGACTTTCATGTACTGTGCGGCCAGGGCCGGACAATGCAGACCGTTTAAACGCGGAGATGAAAATGGAGCACAAACTACTAGCGGAAAAAAAGCTCCCCATCCTGATCTGCGGGGCCACGGCCCTGGGGGTAGCGGCTGCCGTCCGGCTGGGGGACCGGGCCGTCCTGGTGGAAAAAAGCGGGCTTGCCGCCTGGGAGTTTGCGGCCAGCTTCGAGCCGGGGGAAGGGCCTTGGGAGGCCCTTTTGCCAGAGGGCCGGGAACTGCAGGCGGAACTGGTCCGCCGGGCGGTACTGTCCAGCCGGGGAACCCACATCCAGGGAGCGGCTCCCGTTTTTTT
>CAKXAF010000198.1:2857-4965 GCA_934869045.1 uncultured Nitrososphaerota archaeon
ATTCGGGATAGGGGAATCCAGGTCCGCTTTCTGACTCAGGTTGCGGATATCCGGCGGCAGGACGGCGCTTATGCGGTAACCCTTGTGGACAGCACCGGGCTGCACACGATGCTGGCGGCGGCAATTTTGGACACCACATCTTCGGGAGAAACCCGTCTCAAGAAAGTGGGGAGTTTCCGCAGAAGCCTCAATGCGGCTCTGGCCCCGGCGTGCCCGGGGTTTCAGCCGCCGGTTTCCGGGGACTCTTCCGTTTCTCTGGTTCCGGGAAATTTTGCGGATGAATACTACCTGCGCTACCCCTTGGAACCGGCGGACACTCTGGCGGAGGCCCGGAGGAAGCTCTTCTCTTTCTGGGAGGAGCGGAAACCGGGACTTGCCGGATGGCGTATCGCGGCGGTATCGCCCTTTCTTTCCGTCCGTGCCGCGCCGGGAATCGTGGAAACGGACGGCCGATGGATATGGGCGCCCTCCTCCGCCTGCCGGAACCTGCTGGAGGCCTATGAGACCGGCTTAAGACTGCCCGTTCCGGGATTGGAGGAGCATTGAGATGATTTTGCAGCAATATTGGGACGGAATCCTCTGCCGGACGGAAGCCGGAGCGGCTGATTTTACAAGTGCGTATGATGTAATCGTTGTAGGGCTGGGAACAGCCGGAGCAGTGGCCGCCATTGCCGCCGCCCGACGGGGGCTGCGGGTGTTGGGGCTGGAACGGATGCCGGCCATGGGAGGCCAGGGGACGTTGGGCTATGTGCTGCCATACTATTTTGGAGGCCGGGGCGGGCTTTATGAGGAGCTTGACCGAAAGACCCGGCAGAGGATGGAGCAGGGCTTTGTGGAGACCAACGGCCTTCATCCAGACTGTAAGCTCTTTGTGCTGGAGCAGGAGGCGGAGAAAGCCGGGGCGGAGATCCGCTGTGAGGCGGCGCTGACCGGGGTGTATCTGGAGGGCAAGTCCGTCGTGGGGATCCAGTGGCTTCAGGCGGGGCAGCTTTCCAGTGCCCGGGCCAGGGTAGTCCTCGACTGCACCGGGGAAGCGGCGGTCTGTGTCCTCAGTGGTTGTGAAACCCGTGTCGGGCGGGAGTCTGACGGGAAATGTCAGCCCTTTTCCCATCCGATGACGACGTTTTATCAGGGGAAGCTGTGCTGTCAGTTTGTGGACAGCGGCGTCTTCAGCGATCCGGATCCGGAGGAGTACAGCCGTGCGCTGGTCGAAACCATGACCGGATCCATGTATCTGCGGGATCCGTTTGAGCCCATCGACCGGGTCGTGTCCTACTCCCCGTCCTTGGGCATTCGGGAGGGGAGGCGCATCGTTGGGGAGGAAAATCTGCGGCTTCGGGACTATCTGACGGATAATCTTCCCCGGGAGCCGTTGTTTTACGCCTATGCCAATCTCGATAAGCATGGGGATGATTACGGCCAGGAGAGCCTGGAGATGCAGGAGTGGTCCTACATCGGGGGATTGTGGGGGATCAATCTCGCCATTCCGGTGCCGTTAGGAGCGCTGATCCCCAAAGGATATGATGGTTTGCTGGCAGTGGGACGCCATCTGGCGGTGGATCATGATATGGCCTCCGCCGTCCGCATGAAGCGGGATATGCAGAAATGCGGGGAGGCGGCTGCCTTGGCCGCGGCGGAGGCGGTTTTCAGAGGCTGCTCCCTGCGGGAAGTGGATTACGGGCGGCTCCGGCCCCTGCTGGAGGAAAGCGGCTGTTTGGAACGGGAGCCGGTGAAAATGAAGCGCGCTCTTTTCCGGGACGATGAGCGGAATCCCGCTGTGGAGTGGCTGACAGATCCGCAGGCGATACGGGAAGGGCTTGTCTCCGGGGAACCGGGACTGGCGCTTCTGTCCTGCCGGAGGCTGGGAACGCGGGGAGCGGAGCTGCTGCGGCGCTGGAACCGGGAGGAAGATCCGGAGCTGCGCACAAACTGCGTGCTGGGAATGGGGCTTTTGGGACTTCCGGAGGCTCTGCCGGGTTTGCGGGAATTGGCGTTTTTCCACAAAGAGAATGGGAAACGGGGAGAATGGGCAGCGTGTTCAGCCTTGTGCCTGCTGCGCAGGCTTGGAGGGGTGGAGGAGCTTCCGGAACTGAAAAATCTCATCCGGT
>CAKXAF010000199.1 GCA_934869045.1 uncultured Nitrososphaerota archaeon
GTATTCCATCACGCAGCAGTCCCCGTCCGTGTCCACCTGCCGGAACCCCGCCGCCAGATGGATGCGCATGGCCGCCTCTCGCTCAGGCTCAAAGGTGTTGCGCAGCCGGCGGATTCCCAGGCTCCGCGCCTTTTGGAGCAAAAGCCGCAGCCCCTCCCGGCCATAGCCTTTTTCCCGGTATTCCGCCAGGATGACGATCCCGATTTCATGGGCATCCCCCGCCGGATAGAAATTCACCTCCCCGACGAAGTCCCCTCCCGCGCTGCGCAGATAGGCGTAGAACCGTTCCGGCTCCTGTCCCACCCAGCCCGGATACCAGGAGAGCCAGTCCTCTTCTGAACAGTCGATACAGCCGTTTTCCGGATGGTATCCCGGAAAAGGCGCGTATCCCCGGTTGTAGGCCATGGTTTCCGGATCGCTCAGCAGCCTCCGCCGGAAGGCCGATTCCCCGATTCCGGGAATATGCAGCGTCAGTTTCGCTGCCCCCCGTTTCTCCATGCCCCACCCCTTACTTTTTCACAACAAAGCCTGTAGCCACGACTTCCGCTACCAGCGTCCCCAGCTCATCCGCAATGGTGACCCGGTAATAGCCGGTACTCCGCCCCTGACGGACCCGCCGGGCTTCCGCGATGAGGACATCCCCCTTAGCCGGACTCAAATAGGTGATCTGGCTGTTCAGGGACACCATCGGCGTCCCCCCGCAGTTGGACGCCACCGCAAAGGCGAAGTCCGCCAGGGTAAAAATCGCCCCGCCCATCACCGCGCCCATCGCATTGCGATGGACCGGACGGATCGCCAGTGTGCACCGGGCAAATCCGTCCTCTGCCGCCTCGATAACGGCGCCCGCGGCTTCGGTGGCAAACCGGTCGTTGGCAAAAACCCTTTGAATCTCTTCCAGTTTCATTCGAAAATCCCCGCCTTTTTAATTTTCCGGTGTCTCCCGCAGCTTCCGGGCAGCCTCGGATATCCGTTTCAGCCTGTGATTGACCCCCGACCGGCTGATGGGAGCCGTCAGCATCCCCGCCAGCTCCCGCAGGGAGCACTCCGGATTTTCCAAGCGCAGCGCTGCCACCTCCCTCAGGTCCTCGTCCAGATAAGAAAGCCCCCTCCGGGCCTGTATGTAGGCGATATCCGCTACCTGGGCCTGTGAGGCCTCTACAGTTTTTCCCAGGTTGGCTGTCTCGCAGTTGGTCGCACGGTTGACCTTGTTCCGCATTTCCTTGACGATCTTGATGTCCATCAGCTTAAGGGTTGCCTTTGTCGCGCCGGTCAGGGTCAGAAAGTCCTCGACCTGCTCGCTCTCTTTCAGATAGAGCAGCGCCGCGCCCTTCCGATGGGTGAGCTTAAAATGGATCCCCCTGGCCTGCCCCAGCATCAGAACCTCCTCGGCCAGCCGGTCCCCCGGCGCGCCCAGCTCCAGATGATATTCCTTCTCCGGGTTGGTCACCGACCCGTAAAGCAGAAACAGCCCTCGGAAAAACGCCCCGATGCAGCAGTCCTTTTCCAGATACGCCGGCACCAACGCCGGAAACTGCAAGGAAAACCGGTCTGCCAGCAGTTCCCGCTGGGCCGGGTCCTCGATGCAGACCGTATACCGGGGCGCTTCCTCCCTGAGCCGGCGGAAATCTGTCCGGACCAGTGCAAAGGTCCCGGCCAGCCCTGCAAGCCGCTGGGCGAAGCTGTCCGCCACCGCCTTGCTTTCGGTAGTAAAAACCGCTTCTTCCTCCGGAAAGCTCCGGCTGAAAGCCAGCATGGCGTAAAGCTGCGCCCACTCGCAGCAGGGCTGCCGGTTTTCCAGGCGGCAGAGCTCCCTTTTGACTTCCTGATTAAATGTCACCTTGTCACCGCGCCTTTACTTGGAGATATCCCGATGCACCACCCGGACGTTATACCCCTGCTCCGACAGAAACTGATACAGCAGTTCGGCAAAAGTCACGCTCCGATGCTTGCCGCCGGTGCAGCCCACGCCGATCATGAGCTGGCTCTTTCCCTCTTTCTGATAAAGAGGCACCAAAAACCCCACCAAATCCCGGAGCTTGCTGAGCAGCTCCTCGGAGTTGGGGGATTTCATCACGTAATCCCGGACCTCCGCGTCGAGGCCGGTCTTATTTTTCAGCTCGTCCACATAAAAGGGATTGGGCAGACAGCGCACGTCGAAAACCAAGTCCGCCTCGCTGGGGGAGCCGTACTTGAAACCAAAGGACATGACATTGATGAGCATACTGTTCTGAATGCTGTCCAGGAAAATGTTGTTCATCCGCTGCTTTAATTCGTTGGCGGAAAGATGGGTGGTATCGATGACGTAATCCGCCCGCTCCCTGGCCGGCCGCAGCAACACCCGCTCGTTGCGGATCGCCTCGGCGATGCCGCCGCTGACCAGACCGGCCAGGGGGTGCCGCCGGCGTGTCTCTTTGTACCGGCGGATCAGCTCCGCGTCGGAAGCATCCAAAAACAGTAGCTTGTAGGTCAGCCCCTTGTCCCGCATCTCGTCCAGTTCCTCGAACAGGCCGTAAAACATATCGCCGCCCCGCATGTCGGTGACCACCGCCACCCGGCTGATCTTGCTGTTTCCGGCCAGGCAGATCTCCGCCACCTTGGAAATCAGCTGCGGGGGCATATTATCCACGCAGTAGAAGCCGATATCCTCCAGCGCGTCCACTGCCCGGGATTTCCCCGCGCCGGACAAGCCGGTTACAATTAAAAAATCCATGTCGTTCCGTCCTTTTTGGGAGATGATCTGAATTCCATCCCTATTGCAGCGTGCCGACTTCACATTCCAGCCGGTACCCGGTCTGCCGCAGCACAATTTCCTGCACCTGGCGGATCAGCTCCCGCACGTCGGCACAGGTCGCATCCGCTGCGTTGATGAGAAAGCCGCTGTGCTTTTCGCTGACCATAGCGCCTCCAACCCGCAGCCCCTTGAGGCCGCACTGCTCGATGAGGGCCGCCGCATACGCGCCCTCCGGCCGCTTGAAGGTGCTTCCCGCGCTGGGGAATTCCAGGGGCTGCTTGGATCTCCGCCGCTCCATCAATTCGTCCATCCGCGTTCGGATAGCCTCCGGGTCTCCCTTTTTCAGCCGGAAAGCCGCCCGGACGATGCAGAGATCCTTTCCCGTATAAAAGCTGTGGCGGTAGCGGTATTCCAGCTCCTCCGCTTCCATTCTGCAAAGGTTCCCCCCGGCGTCCACGTGCTCGCACCAGAGTACCACGTCCTTCATCTCACCGCCGTAGGCCCCGGCGTTCATGTAGACGCCGCCGCCCACGCTCCCCGGGATCCCCCAGGCGAATTCCAGCCCGGTCAGCCCCCGGTCCAATGCCTCCCGGCAGGCCTTCATCAGCGGCGCGCCGGCCTCGCAAACCAGAGTCTCCCCATTCTCCAGCACGTTTACGTCGGAAAAATCCGGTCCCAGCACCACAACGATCCCATCCAGGCCCTCGTCGGGGATCAGCAGATTTGACCCCTTCCCAATGAACCAGACCGGCCCGCGCCCCGTCAGGTTCCGACGGATCCAGCCGATCTCCTCCACACTTTTCGGCTTGAGGAGCAGCGCCGCCGGGCCGCCGATACGAAAGCTGGTGTACTCCTTCATCGGCGCGCCTGGGATACAGGCGCATCCGGCCCTTTCACAAAGCGTCCGGATCTCATCCAAGTGTTCCATGATACCTCCCAAATTGAAAATTCTGCCGCCCAAACCGGCCCGGCTTTCCCGGCAGGCTTGGGCGGCAGGGCGGAACCCCGCCGCAGCGTATCGAGTATTTTTTAAAAGAGCAGAAGGGAAATTTTGCTCGCAAAAGATCTCCCAAAATAATATCTGTGTCTCTTGCAGGTATCCGGCCTCTTGTCCGCCGTTTTGTCTATTCCGCCATTCTCCAAAGGAAAGCCGCTCCGATGGTGCCTGCGTCGTTGCCCAGAGCGCAGGTGCGGAGCTGAGTGGATTCATAACCGCTGATGCCGTAGCTCTCCTTTTTGATAACCTCGCGCAGAGGGGCAAGCAGGTTCTCCCCTTCCTTGCAGATGCCGCCGCCGATGAGGATGACTTCCGGCTGGAAGATGTTTACAAAGTTGGAAAGCCCGCAGCCCAGGTAACCGATGTATGCGTCCACCACTTCCTTGCCTGCCGGGTCGCCCAGGCGCATGGCGTCAAAGGCAGTCTTGCCGTTGACTTCGTCCAGAGTCTTGGCGACCTCCCACAGCTTGGAGTCCTTATGGGCCTCCATGGCTTCCTTGGTCATGTTGATAAGCCCTGTGGCAGATGCATACGCCTCCAGACAGCCCTTCCGCCCACAGGTGCAGGGACGGCCGTTGTAGACGATAACTTCATGGCCCAGCTCCCCGCCAAAATGGTTGAACCCGGCGTAAATTTTCCCGTCGATGATGATACCGCCGCCGACGCCGGTCCCCAGGGTCACGACGATGACGTCCTTGTAGCCCTTGGCCGCGCCGGCGATGACTTCACCGTAAGCGGCAACATTGGCGTCGTTTTCCACATAAATCTTCTTCCCGGTGCGCTCCTCCATATATTTACGGAGAGGCGTATTCCGGAACTGCAGGTTGTTGGCATATACAATGGTGCCGGTTTCCGGCTCTACAGAGCCAGGTGTACCGACCCCGATACTCTCCACGTCCGCCATGGTCAGCCCGGCTTTTTCCAGAGCTTCGTTGGCGCACTGGGTCATCCGGTCGGCGACCAGCTCAGGATTTCCGGTTGCGTCAGAGGAGGCCACCGTCGCCTTGGCGACGATCTGATAGTTCTCGTCCACTACGCCCGCCTTGACAAAGGTGCCGCCCAAGTCGATTCCAATGTAATACTTCATGTCAGGTTCCTCACTTTTCAGTGTATTTTTATTCTGCCCGGAAAAGACCATCCTCCGGGCGTGAAAGCAAAATCAGAAATCCCATTCCTTGACGATTTCCCCGCTGTCCTCCGCCGGCATGCCCAGCTTTTTGAGCAGTTCCTGGGC
>CAKXAF010000200.1:0-1706 GCA_934869045.1 uncultured Nitrososphaerota archaeon
CTGGGCGGACCAGGAGATCAACACTCATGCCCGGGCGGAGGAATATATCCGCCAGCAGACCATGCGGCATACGCGGGAGCGGGAGGTCCAGGAGCGCTTCGGCATTAAGGACCGTGCTCTGAGCGCGCAGCAGCTGCGGTACATACAGGGTTGGTACGATCAGTTGGGATACGGCATCGACATGATTGGAGAAGCCTATGAACGGACGCTGAACGCCATTAACCAGCTCAGCTTTCCGTACATCAACACAATTTTAAATTCCTGGCACGAAAAGGGGATCCGGACGCCTCAGGAAATTGCGCTGAAGGATGCCCGGCCGGCGGGAAAAGGCGGGCAGGCCGGTGGCGGGCAGCGAAGGACCGCTTCTTACGATTTGGAAGAATTTGAACGGCGGGGATTTGAAATCCCTAAAATAGAGGGCTGATAAAAAGGAGGGGGATGCCCGGTGAACAGCGCGATTATGGAAAATTGTCTGCGGGAATTGGAACAGCGGCGCACGGGGGCGATCGTCCGTCAGGCAGAACGCCTTGAACGAATCTCCAGGGAGATTCCGCAGGTGATTGCCATACGCAAGGAACTGGGGCTGACCTCGGTGCGGCTGAGCAAGATGATATTGGAGAAGCAGACGGACCTGAGCCGAGGCGTGGAGCAGCTAAAAGCCGCCAATTTGGCCCTGCAGGCCCGGGAAAAGGAGCTTTTGACCAGCCGGGGATATCCGGCGGATTATTTGGAGCTGCACTACACCTGTTCCTCCTGCCGGGATACAGGCTATGTTGAAGGAAAGCGCTGCTCTTGCCTCAGCGATTTGATCCGCCGGGCGCGGCTGCGGGAGCTGAATCAGGTTTCCAACCTGGAACTGTCGGATTTTGCCACATTCCAGCTGGGGTATTACTCTATGGAGCTGGACCCTGCTACCGGGGTGGTCCCGCGGAAAATTATGGAGGAGATCTATCAGTTCTGCCGCAGATATGCCGAAAATTTTCGTCCGGACAGCCGGGGGATCTTCATGATTGGGGATACTGGCCTTGGAAAAACCCATCTCTCCCTGGCGATTGCGCAGGTGGTGATCTCCAGAGGATTTACGGTAGCATATGGATCGGCCCAGGATTTTCTCCGCGCGGTGGAGGAAGAGCATTTCGGTCGGGTGGAGAACCGGGATACCCTGGAAGGGATGCTGGATGTTGAATTGCTGATTCTTGATGATTTGGGTGCGGAGTTTGCCTCGTCCTTCAATCTGGCAACGGTATACAACCTCATCAATACCCGCTGCAACCGGCGAAAGCCCACCATCATCAGCACCAACCTGACAACCCAGGAGCTGGAACAGAAGTATTCGCATCGGGTGGTGTCACGGCTGTTTTCTCTGCTGGACTGCCTGCGGTTCGTGGGAAAGGATATCCGCCAGATTCGTTCGCGGCAGGGCTTTTCCGGAAAATAAAATATCGCCCTCACTATTGCGAGGACGATACTAAGCAAAATTTATAGAAAAATACCTGTGAATCGAATAATTTTATCAATTTTAACATTGTGAATTAACGACAAGTATTATTATAGCGGAGTTCTTGAAAAAAATCAAGAGTTTTTGTCGAAATCATGAAGAATTCATGACTTTGCCCAATAGGGACGATGCTAATTATATAAATCTTACAAATTCGTAACAAAAAATTGCTTTATTCAAACAACTGGAACTCATAACCTGCATTGCG
>CAKXAF010000200.1:1716-2489 GCA_934869045.1 uncultured Nitrososphaerota archaeon
AAAATCACCTAAAATCTGCGCGTTATCCGGGGAAACGGCGTGGAGCAGATAAATGGCCCCAGGATGAAGTGCGTTGGTAATTTTGGGAAGGGCCTTATCTGCGCCCATCTGATTATTCGGATCCCAGTCTTTGTAAGCATAGCTCCAGAACAGGGTCTTATAACCCAGCTCCTGGGTCTGGGCCAGGGTCTGCTCGGAAAATTCTCCGGCTGGAGCGCGGAAGAGCGTCATGGTATAATCAAAGTGTTCCTGCATATACTGATGAACGTTCTGGATCTCCTGTTCCCGCCGTTCGATGGAAATTTCAGGGAAACAGGGATGCTTGTCGCTGTGGTTCCCGATGGCGTGTCCCTCGTCGATCATCCGCTGGATCAGTTCGGGCTGGCTCTTGATGTAGTCCAGTGTGCAGAAGAAAACTGCCTGGACATTTTTCTCTTTCAGGGTGTCCAGAATCGGCGTTGTGTAGCCGTTTTCATATCCATTGTCAAAGGTCAGATAAATTGTTGGCTTGTCCTCCCCGATAAAATAAGCCTCGTACTTTCCGTACTTTTCCTGGAATTGAAGAGAGGATATCGAGCGGTTTTTGTCATCCATTTGGACGCCCTGGCCCCATCCCTGCTTGGTATTATCCAAGCTGGCAAGGTCGTAGGTAACCGTCGAAGCGTTCGTCTGACTGGAGTCCTCACCAGAAAGATCAGAGAGTGCGCCGGAAGCCGGCGCACTTTCTGATTCATTTTTACTGGATGCGGGTGTTGAACTATGATTGCTGTCGG
>CAKXAF010000200.1:2499-4959 GCA_934869045.1 uncultured Nitrososphaerota archaeon
CGCCGGAGCCAATACCGGATTCCACGTCGGACATACCGGAGCTTAAGTTGCTCCCCAAATCGGAGACGCCGCTTCCAATATCCGAGACGCCGTCATTGACTGCCTTACAGCCTGTGAAAAGTACGGCGGCGGCGAGTCCGGCACATAAGAGCTTGATTCTGGTCATCATGGATTGACACTCCTTTTAGCGATTGGCAGCATTTGCCGGCGGCTGCCGGCGTATCTAGTATGTCCGCTGCCGAAAGGAAAATGAGAAAAGTACTTCGGTAATATCTGGCTAAAAACAAAACTCTCCGGAATATCCGGAGAGCAGAATTTGAAAAAGGGTCATCCTTCCTGGTGCATGGCATGCTCACTGTTGCGGATCAGGTTCAGCAGGGAGGATGCATGCTGCGGATATTCCTGGGCCAGGCTTTCCGATGTGATGACCAGCTGCTCCCGCTTTTCTGTGGGAATGGATTTTTTTCCGTCAAGCCCCTCTGCCAGCGTCATAGCCGCAGCCTCCTCCTCCACCATAGCCGCGATGGCCTTGGGGGAGGACAGGTGCTTGGGAACATGGAAAAAGTTCTGTTCATTTTTATGGTTGACCGTATACACCACCCGGAACATCCGGTAGACCGCCAGCATCAAGAAATTTGAGACTGCTACGGTCAGTTCCCGGCAGTCCAATCTTTGAAGCAAATCGAACAGGATGTTGAGTGAATTGGAAATCAATTTTTTATTAAGGGTAGGAAGAATGCTTCCGTGCATCCGATTTCCCTTACCGGCCGCCTCCGGTTCCGGCAGGTCCTCCACTGACAGAGTGGCCCCCGTCCGTTCCGGCGAACGGCCCAGCAGGAAGTCGCAGGACACATGATAGAAATCCGCGGCCCGCACCACAAAATCCAGACCGCATTCCCGGATGCCTTTTTCATAATGGGACAAAAGAGCTTGGGAAATATTCAATTGTCCGGCAGCCTCCTTCTGGCTGATACCGCGTTCCTTTCGCAGGAGCGTAAGTATTCTTGGAAAGTCAGAGTTCATGTCCCGAGTCCCCCAATAAACGAATAATATATGGGAAGGATTACTGCATCCTGCACAGTTTTCTTCCACAAAAACTCAAAAGCCTCATAAAAGCGTCAAAAACAAAATGGAAAGCAAGTCAACGCATAGTAAATTATATAACAAACCCTACTTCTTGTAAAGGGATTTTGACGAAGTTTCAAAATTTTTGTCGAAATACCTATGAATTGTTTATTAAATTTTGGCAGGGGTTGTTTTTTACCGGTAAAATACGGTATAATAACCACAAGAGCATTTTTGCAAGGAAAAGCATTAGGACAGCCGAAATGGCCGCTAACCAAGGCACGCTGCTCCTGTAGGAGCGTAAAATGCGTTTGGAATAATAGAAGAACAAGGACGGAAAGGAAGGAACGCCATTTGGTTACATATAAGCTGTATCTGATTCGCCATGGCATGACAAAAGGAAATCTGGAGGGCCGGTTTATTGGGCGGACGGACTTGCCTCTTTGTCCGGAGGGGATCCGGGAGCTGGAGAAGATGCGGGAAGAGTTTGAATATCCGGATGTACAAAAAGTATATTCTTCTCCTATGATACGATGCGTTGAAACCGCGGAGCTTTTGTACCCCAATCGGCTACTGCAGCGAGTTGATCGCCTGCGGGAATATGACTTCGGCGTTTTTGAGGGCCAACTGGCAAAAGATCTGGCGGGAACAGAGATGTTCGTCCGCTGGAACGAGAGCGGAATGTCCGCTGCTCCGGAAGGGGCCGAGTCTATTACCGATTTTGCCGAACGGGTGGCTGTGGGGTTTCAGGAAATCCTGGACGATATGATGAAAAACAGAGTTACCACGGCCGCGGCGGTTCTGCACGGCGGCGTGATCCTCAATCTTCTTTCAGTTTTCGCCTACCCCAAACGGGATCCGATGATGTGGATGACTCCCTGCGGCACAGGATTTACCGCCTTGGTAAACGCCCAGCTATGGCAGCGGGACGGCGTTTTTGAGGTCTATTCTCCGGTTCCTTTTGAACCGGAGCCTCAGGCCGGAAACGTTGATTGGGACCAGGAAGATGACGAGCGTTTTTTCCAGGATTATCCCAAGGATTTCGTAATGATGGATGTTGCGGATGAAGAACATTCGGAAAAAGGGACGACGCCGGATACCGTCGTGTACTGATACGGCCCGGTGAAACAAGGAGGACGTGGTTTTGAGCATCCGGCAAACGATTAAGAAAAATGCCCTCGGCAGTCTCAAGCACCACTGGGGGCGGGCAATTGGCATCCTGCTGTTTCTGGTCAGCATCAATGCGCTGTTTTTGCTGCTGGAACAGTTTTTCTGTTATCTGCTTTCCCTGAATGTTATAGAAGAACCGGCTCTGGTGGTGGATCTCTTTCACGGAAGAATTCAGATTACCTCGTCTATGGCCATTGTGACGGCGGCATTTGCCATTGTCAGCTT
>CAKXAF010000201.1 GCA_934869045.1 uncultured Nitrososphaerota archaeon
GCTATATGCTCTGCAAGCGGTATGGCGTGGACGCCAAAGAGTATGAGATTTCCAAACTGGACGGCGTGTTTCAGGGGCAGGTCCCCAGGGAGGATATTCCTGCTGCCCTCACCGATATGCGGGATACGTTCAAATCCCTCAATGGCCGTATGGCCAGGGCTATGGGCCTCACCCGCGACAGCAAGCAGAAGGAACAGGAACGGTAAAGGAGGAGTAGACCCATGGAAAAACAGGAAAAAGTCGTCCTCACCCTGGACAGCTATGAGCATGGGATCATGATTCGCGCCCTCAACGAACTGCGCAACGATATGCTGGAGGAACAGCGTGACCCCGGCCCGGTGGAGGACGTTCTGCTGAAAACCATTGACGCCCCAGCCCAAAAAGACAAGAAAGCGAAGCGCCGGGATGAAGCCAGATAATAAGGCGGGCGGCCCCTGGCTCTATGCCCTGGGGCTGGTCCCGGTGATCTGGTTCGCCCTGCTGATTGCGCCTGCCATTTCCGGGGGACTTTCGGAGATCGTCAGCGCCCTGCCTGCGGCAATGAACAATCCATTCAAAATCGTGTGGTGTGAGGACAGTGTAAAAACTGTCCTCATTTTTATTGCCGCCTATGGGCTGGGCATTGGCATTTATCTTTCTTCCCGGCGCAATTACAGACGAGGTGAAGAACACGGTTCCGCCAAATGGGGCGATCCGCGGGCCGTGAATAAGAAATACCGGGACAAGGATCCGTTCAAAAACCGCATTTTTACCCAGCACGTCCGCATGGGGCTGGATGGCCGGAAGCACCGCCGCAACCTCAACACTTTGGTGGTGGGCGGCAGTGGTGCGGGAAAAAGTCGGTTCTACGCCAAAGTGAACATCTGCCAATGCAATACGTCCCTTTTTATTTTGGACTGTAAGGGGGAACTGCTTCGTGACTGCGGCGGCCTGTTGGAACAGATGGGCTATGAGATCAAGGTGGTGGACCTTCTGAACATGGAGAAAAGCCATTGCTACAATCCCTTTGCCTATCTGAAATCCGACAACGATGTGCAGAAGATGGTGACGAACCTTTTCAAAGCCACCACTCCGAAAGGGAGCCAGTCCAACGACCCTTTCTGGGATACTGCGGCCAGTATGCTCCTCATGGCGCTGGTGTTTTATCTGTGGTACGAAGCGCCGGAGGATGAGAAGAATTTCCCCATGATTATGGAGATGCTCCGAGTCGGGGAGGTGCGGGAGGATGATGATTCCTACCAATCGCCGCTTGACGAACTGTTTGACCGGCTGGAAATGCGCTCCCCGGATCACATCGCTGTGAAGTATTACAAGGATTACCGTTCCGGCTCTGCCAAAACGCTGAAATCCATCCAAATCACCTTGGCGTCCCGCCTGGAAAAATTCAATCTTTCTTCGGTGGCGGCTCTTACCGCCACGGATGAACTGGACCTTTCCAGCCTGGGCGAGAAAAAAGTGGCACTCTTTGCCCTCATCCCGGACAACGACGCCAGCTTCAATTTCTTGGTAAGTTTGCTGTATGCCAGCACTTTCCAGGAACTTTTTTATTCTGCCGACCGGGTACACGGCGGTAGCCTGCCCGTACCGGTGCATTTTCTCATGGATGAGTTCGCCAACGTGAGCTTGCCGGATGATTTCGACAAGCTGCTGGCCACCATGCGCTCCCGGAATATCAGCGTTTCCATCATCATTCAGAACATTGCCCAGCTCAAGGCGCTGTTTGAAAAGCAATGGGAATCCATCATCGGCAACTGTGATGAATTTTTGTACCTGGGCGGCAATGAAACGTCCACTCACAAGCTGATCTCTGAGAACTACCTGGGGAAAAGCACCCTCTGGCTGGACACCTACGGCAAGAGCACCGGGCATTCCGGCAGCTACTCCACCAACAACCAGATCACGGGCCGGGAGCTGATGACGCCCGATGAGGTCCGTATGCTGGACAATAACCTGGCCCTGCTCTTTATCCGTGGCGAAGCGCCGCTGATGGATGAAAAGTATGACCTTTTGAAACATCCCAACATCAAGTACACCACCGATGGCGGCGCGCCTGTCTATTCCCACGGCGGCACTGAAAACGCCGTGGCGGATATGACCATTGGCCGCCTCACCCCCGGCGACCTTGCCAATATCCAGGAGCCGGAAACCCTTTACGAACTTCTGTCCGATGAGGACATGGAGAATATCTTTCAATTTAAGGAGGACACCAAAAATGAAACTGTTTCATAAGGAAAGCAAGCAGAAGAAAGAAACCCGCAGCCTGCCCATGGGAAAAAAGAGCCGGAGCGCCTTTGCTGTTTATGCAGCCCTGGTGCTCATGCTGTGCTGCTGCACCACTACGGCCTTTGCCGCCAGCGACCCGTTGACTGTTATCAACAACCTCAGTGATTTCATCTTCGGCCTGATCCGCGCCGTGGGTATGATCCTGCTGGGCTTCGGCGTCGTGCAGATCGGCCTTTCTCTGAAAAGCCATGACCCCAGCCAGAGGGCTAACGGCTTTCTCACCTTGGCCGGCGGTGTTGTGATTACGTTTGCGAAGGAGATTTTGACCCTGATTACCGGCTGATTCTAATAACGGCAGTGTGGGGGCAGGCCCATGGCGGCCTGCCCCTTACCGTTGCCGGAAAGGAGGTTGTTGAATGTCCGATAACTGGGTTGTTCAAAATTTGCAAAATGCCCTCGACACCTGGAACAAGTACCTGTCCGAGATCTGGCAGCTCATCACCCAAAGCCCGGAACAGTTTAAGGGTGGCTCCATCTGGGGCGTCATTGTCAACATCCACGACGCGGTGCGGGCCATTGGCCTTGCGCTTTTGGTGCTGTTCTTTGTAGTGGGCGTCATGCGTACCTGCGGCAGCTTTGCCGAGGTAAAGAAACCGGAGCACGCCTTAAAGCTGTTTATCCGGTTCGCCATTGCCAAAGGTGTCGTGACCTATGGGCTGGAGCTGATGATGGCCCTCTTTAATATCGTCCAGGGCCTCGTTTCAACAATAATGAACGCGGCGGGCTTTGGAACCGCGCAGCAGACGGTTCTCCCCCAGGAGATTGTCACGGCGGTGGAAAGCTGCGGCTTTTTCGAGAGTATCCCCCTCTGGGCGGTGACGCTCATTGGCGGGCTGTTTATCACGATATTGTCTTTCATTATGATAATGACCGTCTACGGGCGGTTTTTTAAGCTCTATTTATACACGGCCATCGCGCCGGTGCCCCTGTCCACCTTCGCCGGGGAACCGACCCAAAACGTGGGCAAGAGTTTTATCAAGAGCTATGCCGCCGTGTGTCTGGAAGGGGCCATCATTGTGCTGGCCTGTATCATCTTTTCCCTGTTCGCGGCGGCCCCGCCTGCTATTGACCCCAATGCGGCGGCAGTCACCCAGGTGTGGAGATATATCTGGTAGCTGGTCTTTAATATGCTTGTCCTCGTGGGCGCGGTGAAAATGGCCGACCGCGTGGTGCGCGAGATGATGGGCCTGTAAAAAAGGAGGAAAATAAATGCGTTATCAAACCTATGTGCTGCACTTGATTGATGGAACCGCCATCCCAATGGTGGAGGATTACGACCTGCCCGCTGAAAAGGGAATTGTGGGCACTTCTCCAAAGCAGCCCCAGACGAGATTTTTACCGTGGGCGACCGGCTGCTGGGCTTTGCCTATATACCCAAGAGCAGCATTGTTTACCTGGAAACCGGCGATGTGATTGTGAGGTGATATTTTGGAAGTCAAGATCAACCGGGAAATCCGCAACTACACCGAATCCATGTTTTTCGGGCTGAGTATGCGGCAGTTCATCTTTTCTGTCCTCGCCTGCAGCGTGGCCGTGGGCCTTTACTTTATCCTGCGCCCCTACTTTGGGGTGGAAACCCTGTCCTGGATGTGCATTTTGGGGGCGGCCCCCTTTGCCATGCTGGGGTTCATCACCTATCACGGTATGACGGCGGAACAATTTATCTGGGCGTGGCTGCGCTCGGAAATGCTGGAGCCGAAGGAGTTTAAGTTCGAGGACAGCAACTACTACTATGCGGCCCTGAAAGATACCATCGAGGAGCTGCAAACCGGGCGGCCCGGCAAGAAGCGCCGGAAGGAGCCGAAACACTTTAGCAAACGGAAGGAGGCCAAGCATGATTAAGACCATCAAAACCATGTCCAAGCAGGAAAAGGAGCGTTACACCGTCCCCCGGAAGGTGCAGGATGTGATCCCCGTCCGCCGTATCTGGCCGGACGGCATCTTCCTTGTGGGGAACAAGTTCTCCAAAACCTATAAATTCAGCGACATCAACTATCTGGTGGCCAGCCGCGAGGACAAGGAATCCATGTTCCTCACCTATTCGGAGCTGCTCAATTCCCTGGATTCCGGTGCGGTGACGAAAATCACCATCAATAACCGCCGTATGAATCAGGCCAACTTTGAAACGTCCATCCTCATGCCCATGCAGGGGGATTTCCGGGATGAGTACCGGGGGGAATATAACCAAATGCTGCTGGATAAAGCCACCGGAGCCAACGGCATTATGCAGGAAAAGTATATCACCATCTCCGTGGTGAAGAAGGATATTGAGGAGGCCCGCGCCTATTTTTCTCGTGTGGGAGCCGACCTGATTTCCCACTTTGCGGCCCTTGGCTCCAAGTGCGTGGAGCTGGACGCCACCGAGCGCCTGCGTATCCTGCACGACTTCTACCGCCAAGGCGAGGAATCCGAGTTTGTTTTCAATGCCCGTGAGATGATGAAGCGGGGCCACAGCTTCAAGGACTATATCTGCCCGGACGGGATCGAAAAAAAGAGCGACTATCTGAAGCTGGGCGGCAAGTTCTGCCGGGTGCTGTTCCTCAAAGACTACGCCTCTTATATTAAGGATAACATGGTGACGGAGCTTACCGATTTCAACCGAAATCTGATGTTCTCCATCGACATTGTGCCGGTTCCCACGGATGAGGCCGTGCGGGAGGTGGAAAAC
>CAKXAF010000202.1:0-4594 GCA_934869045.1 uncultured Nitrososphaerota archaeon
TCTCTGCTCTGTTAATGCAGATTCTGACCCTGGTGCAGCAGACAGTGATTTATCGTGTGGCATCGAACTATGGCGGTGAAACCTCCCAGCTCCTTTTAGCGGCGGCGCTCCGGTTCTGGAATTTCTCCTTTGTACCTCTATGGGGTATCAGCCAGGGATTCCAGCCTGCCGCCGGTACAAACTACGGTGCGAAAGACTATGACCGGGTAAAGACGCTGACCAGAGTTTTCATTATCGCCGCAACGCTGCTGTCGCTGGTGTTCTATATCCCCGCCGAGCTGTTCCCAGAAAAGATTTTGTCCATGTTCCTGACAACGCCTGGTATCGCCGCATCAGGTGCGACAAACTTCCGTATCATGTTCAGCACCTATATCCTGCAAGGCAGCTTTATGATCGCCGTGACCCTGTTTCAGTCTTTGGGTAAAGCGAAAAAGGCCACCTGGCTTGTGCTGTTCCGTCAGATTATTCTCTTTATCCCGCTTTGTGTGGTTCTGCCAATGATCGGCGGCATGGGTATTCGCGGCGTGTGGCTGGCGATTGCGCTGACCGATGCGATTCTGGTGGCTATTATCGCGTTCATGGTGGCTTATGAGTTCCGCAAACTGCCTGCGACTTCTTCCGTGAATCGGTAAGGAGGGAGCGTTCATGTATCTTTGCGATGGAAAAATAGGAAATGAATATAAAGTTGAGGATATTGATCTGCCTGTCAATATAGAAAAGCGTTTGGAGGCCCTTGGGATGACCCGTGGAACCTCTATCGCTGTTCTGAACAGCAAAAGTCGGGGTGTCCTGATTGTGAAAGTCAGGGGAACACGCTTTGCACTTGGGCGCAATATCACAAAGAATATTTTAGTGGGGTAAATTCCGATGAGAGAAAATTTGACTATCGGCTTCATCGGAAATCCGAACTGCGGAAAGACAACACTTTTCAATGCTTACACCGGTGCAAATCTGAAAGTGGCAAACTGGCCAGGTGTAACCGTTGAGAAAGTAGAGGGTGCCATTAAAGACCATGATCTGAATATTCGACTGGTCGATCTTCCTGGCACTTACAGCCTGACCTCCTACACAATGGAAGAACAGGTATCCAGACAGTTTATACTAAGCGATGAAGTCGATGTGATTATTGATGTTGCGGACGCTTCCGCTCTGGAGCGAAACCTATACTTAACTTTGCAGCTTTTGGAGCTGGGCAAGCCGGTTGTGCTGGCGCTGAACATGATGGACATTGTGGAAAAGCGCGGCATGGAGATTGACACACACAGACTGCCGGAAATGCTGGGCATCCCGGTCATTCCAGTTTCAGCCAGAAAACGGACAGGACTGGATGTGCTACTTCATGCAGCCGCGCACCATAAAGACTGTAAAGATCCGGAGTGTCTGATTCATCATCATAAATATACTCCAAAACACCGGCACGACCACCATTCAGAATACGCAATGGTTTACAGTGATGCTATTGAGGACAAGATTGATCTTATCATGGCAGAGCTGAAGCGGAAATATCCGAACCTGTCCAATTACCGCTGGCACGCCATTAAGCTGCTGGAGCAGGATAAGGAAATCTCTGCACGTTATCCGGTCAATATGCCGGATGTGATCGACCGGAACTATGAATCCGACATTATCAATGAGAAGTATGATTTTATCGAGGAAATCATCAGGGAGGTTCTGGTCAATAAGGACCGTCAAGATGCTTTGACGGAAAAGGTAGACCGTGTATTGACGCATAAGTTTTGGAGCATCCCGATTTTCCTCGTTGTCATGGCGGCGGTGTTCTTCCTGACCTTTACCATTGGCGATTGGCTGAAAGGATTCCTGGAATTAGGAATTGAGAGCCTGTCGGCATTGATAAGCGATGGACTGATTGCTGTCGGGGTCAATGAAGTGCTGCGCTCCCTGCTGGTAGACGGCATCATCGCCGGTGTGGGCGGTATCCTGACTTTCCTGCCGAACATTTTCATTCTGTTTCTGGCATTGGCTTTTCTGGAGGACAGCGGATACATGGCCCGTGTTGCGTATGTCATGGAAGGGATTATGAGCAAGCTGGGACTTTCCGGACGGGCATTTATCCCCATGATTTTGGGATTTGGCTGCACTGTTCCGGCAATCATGGCTTCACGGTCTTTGGAAAACCGGCGTGACCGTTTTAAGGTCATGTTGATTACGCCCTTTATGAGTTGCAGCGCCCGTCTACCAATCTACATCTTGTTTGCCGAGATGTTCTTTCAGGAACGCGCCATGCTCGTGGCCTATTCCATGTACCTGATCGGCCTGGTGGTCGCTATCCTGGTAGCGGCGATCATCCATTTGATTGACCGGAGAAAATCGGAAAATTATCTGCTGATTGAGCTGCCGGAATATAAGGCCCCCAGCGCCAGAACTGTGGCAATCTATGTATGGGAAAAGGTAAAGGACTACCTTACCAAAGCAGGTACTACCATCTTTGTAGCATCTATCCTCATGTGGGTGATCCTGAACTTTGGGCCGCATGGCTATACTACGGAAATGGCAGACAGCTTCGGGTCTATCCTGGGCCATTGGCTTGTACCGATCTTTGCACCGATTGGACTGGGATTCTGGCAGATAGCGGTTGCTCTGATTGCTGGCATCTCTGCAAAAGAGGTTGTGGTGTCCAGTTGTGCCGTTCTGTTTGGGATTCCCAATATCAACTCCGGCGCGGGAATGGATACATTGGTCGGCATCCTGGGTGCAGCCGGTTTTGGACAGCTCAATGCGTTTTGCCTGATGATTTTCTGCCTGCTTTACGTTCCCTGTGCAGCGGCCCTAGCTACAATTCGCAAGGAATCCGGCAGTACAAGGTGGATGCTGTTCTCGGCCCTGTTCCAGTTGGTTGTGGCCTGGGCTGTTACTTTTGTGGTTTATCGTGTTGGACTTTTGCTGTGAGGTATGAATATGACGTTTGGAAAAGTGCTTCGTTCAGCGGCCATTTTATCAGTGGTCGCATTTGGACTTTGGATTTTGAAAAGAGGATCGGAGACCCAAAGCTAATAAGTTGTGAGTTTCCAGTCAGAAAGGAGTTTTAGATGCTTGTTACTGGTATAATCCTTATCGGGATTGTTTTCTATGCAATATGGGCTGTGCGAAAAATCCATAAGAACCGCAAAAATGGTTCTTGTTGTAGCGGCAGTTGTTCCGGTTGTGTAGGAAAGGAATATTGCAGCAAATAAAATCCCGCATATAGCCGATGTTTTCCGTTTTGGAGGGCATCGGCTTTTTCGTATATTTGCACATTCGGCAGGGCTGCACTATAATAGAATTTGCTTTCTGATTGGATTGCACATCCTGCCGATTGGAGCGGTATAAAATGAGAAAAAACTATATAATAAAAGACGCCAGGAGAATCCTGGCAGAACAAATACGAGATAACGGAATGAATACTATGAACAAAAACCCTATCACCAATGCTACGGGGTTATCTGCGATTATTCCAAAAGATAATGACGGATATTGCACCGTCTATAAAATGGACTGTGAGGATGGCCTGGGGCTTATGACAGTCTATCAGGTTTATCCCGGTATCCAGCTTATTTACAATGATTTTGAAGCAACGAGTTGTTATTGGGACGGAACCATTGATAAGAATGTGCTGGAGATCAATCATTGCCGGGAAGGGCGTGAAGGGAGCGTATTGCAAAGCGGTTCCTGCCTGTACCTCGGAGAAGGGGATCTTTCCATTCATACAATGGATAACTGTGCTTCTGAAATGGCCTTTCCTTTGAGACATTATCGCGGAATCTCAGTAGTGCTTGATCTGGAGCTGGTTTCTCAAAATCCGCCTGGAATCCTCGCCGAGAGCGGTATTGGTATTGCAGATTTCAAAAACAAATTTTGTGCCGATGGCGCATGCTTTGTCATGCGGGCCAAGGATGAGATTGAGCATATCTTTTCTGAACTGTATTCCGTACCGGATCGCCTGCAAAAGCCATACTTCATGCTGAAGGTGCAGGAGCTTCTCTTATTCTTGTGTATGGTGGATGTAAATAAAGAAAAGCAGCGAGAGTTATATACTTCTCCCCAGGTGGAGATTGTACGGGACATTCACAAGCGGCTTATCTCCAACTTGCAGGAACGGCCAACGATTGAGGAACTTTCCAAAGAGTATCTTATCAATACGGCAACCTTAAAGGATACGTTCAAGGGAGTTTATGGACAGCCCATTGGAACCTATATGAAAGTGTACCGCATGAAACAGGCCGCTGCTCTGCTTCGCCAGACACAGGCAACCATAGCAGAAATTGCCAGCCAGGTTGGATATGAGAATCAGAGTAAATTTGCAACAGCATTTCGAGATGTCATGAAGATTGCACCGGCTGAATACCGGAAACAGAATAGTGGCGACTGATTGCCCAAGAAGAAATGCTTATACCTATTGCCATAGGTTAAAATAAAACCAGCAGAAACAAGTTCCTTCTTGTCCTGCTGGTTTATTCATATCTTCGCACAGAAAGGGATACCTAAGATGGAGCAGTTATCGGCACGTTTGCTGTTAACGGCTGGCATCCTGCTGCTGATTGCAGGGGTGATTTTCGCCATACTCCAAGTATGGCTCTATACCGGCCTTCTCTGGGTG
>CAKXAF010000202.1:4604-4951 GCA_934869045.1 uncultured Nitrososphaerota archaeon
CTGCTCCGCCATACAATCCAGTGTTTTCAAGATAATCTGCCGCTCATCCTCGGTACAGGCCAGAAACTTTCCCATGAAATGCTGTACTTGCTTTTCCTGTTCCGAAGCGTCAGGATAAAACAGCTCATTAGCAGAAATGCCTAATCGCTTGATAAAGGATGCCAGTACATCGTAAGACGGATTTTTCCTGCCCTTTTCAATGTCCTGGAGATGACGAAGCCCTCTGCCGGTTTGATCCGCAAGCTCCTGTTGGGTCAGTCCACATTCTTCTCTTGCATCTCTGAGGCACTGTCCCAAATACACAAATACATCTTCCGGCATGATTGCTCACCTCTATTACATTCTAT
>CAKXAF010000203.1:0-4238 GCA_934869045.1 uncultured Nitrososphaerota archaeon
TAATAGTAGTGTTCCAGCCGCCTTTTGCCAACGTGAAAGCCGCATTGCCGGTTTTATCGGTATAAGCTTTCAGAGTCTCATAGAATTCGTCCAGGGTTTTAGGGAGCTCTTTGCCGAGATCCTCCAAGGCATCGCTCCGGAAACCGATACCACCCTTTAACACACCATAGGTGTCCTGAGATGAGCCGTTGAAGAGCTCCATAGGAACGCCGAAAATCTTTCCGTCTGTGTCCGTGGTAACGGACCAGGACAGCTCACTGGCGCCCTTCATAACGTTCGAACCATATTTCTCCAGAAGAGGCGTCAAATCTGTCAGCGCGTTCTGCTCTCTCAACTGGGTGACATCATTGTGAGCGCCGCGCATAAACCAGTCATAGGAGGTGCCGCCGGCGATTTCCAGCATCAGCTTCTGGGTCGCGTTTTCCTGAGGAAGGTTGTACCATTTCACTTTGTAGCCGGTGATCTCTTCCGCCATCGCGACAGCAGGCTCCTGATTCATGTCATAGGCCTGGTAGTAATACAGAAGGTTCAGTTCGGGTTTCTCACCAGTCAGGAAAGGGTCTTCTTCCGCTGCGGAAGATCCCGCAGTGCTGGCAGTAGAAGAACTGCCGGAAGACGAGGGAGTGGACGAGTTGCCGCTGTCACCGCAGGACGCCAGCGAAAGGGCCATGCCTGCTGCGAGCAGGGAGCAAAGTGTCCGTTTCAGTGTGAGATTTTTCATGGGTTTGCCTCCTTAAAGTATAAATGAAAGCAGTTTGTTCCGAGGCGGTCAGCCGCCAAGCGTACAAATCAGCCTTTAACGGAACCGATGGTAACGCCTTTGACAAAGTATTTCTGCAGGAAGGGGTAGAGGACCAAGATCGGTATCGTGGAAACAACGATGGTGGCGGAACGAACGACTTCGCCAGTGATGTTGGCAAGGTTTTCAGCGCCGTCAACGGCAACACCGGTAGAATCTACGGTATTCATCGCGAGGGTAATCAGGTCGTAGAGGTACTGCTGGAGGGATTTCAGACTGGGATCCGTAATGTACATGACACCGGCGAAATAGTTGTTCCAGTAGCTGACGCCGTAGAACAGGGTGACAGTTGCCACTACCGGCAGAGACATAGGAAGAACGATCTGAAAGAGGATCTTCATGTTGGACGCGCCGTCAATGCGCGCCGCCTCCTCAACAGTTTCCGGGAGAGATTCGTAATAGTTTTTCACAATAAACAGGTTGAATACGGAGAAAGCGCCGGAGAAGATCAGTGCCCAGATGGTATTGGTCAGATGCAGAGAACGGTACAGGATGTAGTTCGGGACCATGCCAGCGCCGAACAGCATGATGAAGACGAAAATCCCGAGGAAGAACTTGCGGCCTCTCAACGTCGGCTTGGACAGAGGGTAAGCGGTAAGAACCGTCAGGAACATCGCAAAAAGCGTACCAAAGATGGTGACAAAGACCGAAATCTTAAAAGAATTGAGGAACTCCGGCTTGGAAAGAACATAGGAAATGGTGTCAAGCTGGAACCCCTTGGGGATGAGGTAAACCTGGCCGGAAATTACATAGCCCTGAGAACTGAAAGCCTTGGCAACAACGTTCAGGCAGGGATACAGGGTGATGACGCCAAAGAGGGAAAGAATGATAATGTTAATAATCGGGAAAATCGCAAACTTTTTTTGCTTGGCCATGGATGGGACTCCTTTCGATTGATTTTACCAGATACTCTTGCCGCTCCACTTTTTCGCCAAGGCGTTGGTAGAAACGACCAACGTCAGCGAAATCAGGGAGTTGAACAGCCCGACGGCGGTACCGCTGCTGAAGTTCAGCTGGCCCAGGCTTACACGGTAAACGTAGGTGCCGATGATGTCAGCAGATTCGTAAACGGTGGGGTTGTACATGACGAGGATCTGGCCGAAGCCTGCATCCATGATGCTGCCGACGCGGAGAATGAGCATGAGGATAATGGTGGGCATCAGGCCGGGGACGGTGATATACCAAATCTGTTGGAAACGGTTGGCTCCGTCAACGCGGGCCGCTTCATAACATTCCTGATCCAGTCCGGCGATGGCCGCAAAATAGATGATGGAACTCCAGCCGACTTCTTTCCATCCATCGGAGAAAACCAGCACCCAGCGGAAAATGCTGTTATTCATCAGAAAGCTGACTTTTTCAAACCCCATGGCTTCCAGCATGTGGTTTACAGAACCGGTGGAACCCAGCAGGGAGACGAAGATGCCGGAAACAACCGCCCAGGAAAGGAAGTGAGGCAGATAGACGATGGTCTGCAGCCCTTTCTGGTAAATGTTGCTCTTGACCTCATTGAGGAGGATTGCAAAGATGATCGGGATCGGGAAGACGCAGACGATTTTCAGAACGCTGATCAGCAGGGTGTTGCGGAAAGCGTTCAGAAAGGCGCGTTCTCCCATGATCTTCTGGAAGTGTTTCAGACCGCACCAGGGACTTTCCAAAATGGAAAGGAAGGGAGAACCTTCCACGGCGAACATATTGTAATCTTTGAATGCCAGCGTGATGCCGTACATCGGCAGGATGTTAAAGATCAGGATGAAAGCCAGTCCGGGAATCAGAAGCAAATACATGTCGTAATTCTGCTTGAGGTAAGCGAGGAGCGGCTTTTTGTGTGGGATTACATGGGCTGGGGATCCTTTGGAACGCGACAATTGCATAATGTATCCATCTCACTTTCTTAGTTATTCGCCTACCCCAGAAGGAAGTGAGTGGGGAATCGGCAATTTGACGATGAATTTATTATAACGGATTTTCTTTTTGTAGAAAAGATGCATGGATGTCTGAAATCTATAAAATATTATGGGGTTTTTTATGAACAATAGCAAGACAGCTTTCATATTTTTGGGTTTTTATAAAAATATTACGATTTTCTTGGTAAAAAACACAGTGGCTGTTTTCAGCCACTGTGTTTCGTAAGAAATTGATAACAAATTATGCCTGGTCAATATGCAGATAAGCGCCGTAGCCCAAAAGGGCCTGCTGCAGGGCGGAAACATCTACCTGATGGATATCCGGCACCTCCATGTCGCAGGCCATAGCGGCAGCGATGCCTGCCGCTTCACCGGTGACCAGACAGGGCGGCATGACCCGAACCGAGCCGTTGATGGCGTTGTCGCTGCCGATGCAGCGGCCGGCGACCAGGACGTTTTCCAATCCCACAGGCGAGAGGCTGCGGTAAGGAATACCGTGGCTTTCCCCCTTGCCGTACCGTTCATAACGGGCGTTGGAATCAAAGGTGCCCTTCTGTACGCCATCCAGCTCCTCCGAGGAATGGTGAACGTCGATGTAATAGCTGTTGCGGGCAATTTCGTCACTGAAAGAACGCCGGGCCAGGTAATCATCGGCGGTCAGCCGGTAATCGCAAATCACCCGGCGGCTTTCCCGGATACCCATGAGAGGCCCGGTTTGGGCGACATAGGCGTTTGCAAAAGCCTCTGGCGCGTATTTTTTCAGACCGGCCAGGAACTGATGCGCCAGGCGGCGGCCTTTTACCAGGGCGGAGGAAACCGCTTCCGGATTCGTAGAATCCAGCTCGAAGAGATGCCCTGCGTTAAAGCCGACAGCCCCAGGTGCGATGAGGGAGTTGCAGAAATGGGTGTCGACGATGAGATCCAACTCCGGATCCTTCATCAGCTGGACGGAAATGCTCTGATCGCCCAACTTGTGGTTGTGCATCCGGACGTTGACGATGTGCTCGTAGGCGTAGGTATCTACGTTGGCTAGTGTAAAGCAATGTGTGGAGGGCTGCACCAGGCCGTGATCGTTGCCGGTCTCATAACCTGCTCCGGCCTGGATTGCCAGATCGGCGTCACCGGTGCAGTCGATAAAGACCCGGGCTTTGTAAAGGGAGAGCCCTTGCTTGTTGGAAACTAGGATGGAGGATACTCGGCCGCCGTTTGCTTGGACGCCGCAGAGGGATGTCTGAAACAGTACGGTTACTCCTGCGGAGCTGACCATTTCGTCATAGATCCGCTTGAGCTCTTCGGGGTTGATGGCCACCCAATCCAGCTTGTCAGAAGGTTCACTGGGAACGCAGGCACGGCTCTGTTCGAAAATTTTGCCGGCAAGTCCACGGTAAATGATCTTTTCCTTGTCCGAAAACGGGCACCAGGCCGGCACCAGACCCATGGTTCCCATGCCGCCCAGAGCGGTTGTTGCCTCGATCAGCAGGGTGCTGCGGCCCTCTCGGGCACTGCCAATTGCCGCGGTGCAGCCGGCTGGGCCG
>CAKXAF010000203.1:4248-4951 GCA_934869045.1 uncultured Nitrososphaerota archaeon
ATTACATCGTATTCACCGCGAACCGGAACGTCCATGGTCATAGAGACGGATTCGAAAGATTTTTTCACAATATAGCCACCTTTCAGGGAATGTACCTCTATTGTGCCATGGCTTTTTTAAAATGAAAAGTAGATTTTTTTATGATTTTTGCAAAAATATTATAGAGGATAGGCAGGTTTTTCGGTTATACTTTTTAAAGAACTATACAAAAACAAAAAAACATGATATAATATTATCATTCTAAACTATTTTTCCGCGGCAGCAAAATCGATCGGAAAGGACATCGGATATGTACAAACTCGTAATTGTTGATGATGAACCCGCAACCCGACAGGGAATCCGCACCGCTCTGAACTGGTCGCTTTTTGATATTGAGATTGCCGGCGAGGCCTCCAACGGTCTGGAGGGCTTGGAGCTGGTCGAGAGGGTGCGGCCAGATATCCTGATCTGCGACATTCGAATGCCGAAAATGGATGGTATTTCCCTGGTGTCAGAGCTACAGTCCCGTTATCCCGGCCTGCAGGTGCTGTTCCTCAGCGGGTATTCGGACAAAGAATACCTGAAAAACGCTATCCGATTGGACGCGGTGGACTATATTTTCAAGCCTTTCGAGCTGGATGAACTGACTTCCGCCGTGAAAAAGGCCCGGGACCGGTGCCGGCAGTTCCGGCAGACTGCCATCGAAGCGGCGGATGACATCGCC
>CAKXAF010000204.1:0-4592 GCA_934869045.1 uncultured Nitrososphaerota archaeon
ATGCAAACCTTTCGTCAAAACCAACTACGATGAAAAAACCTTCATCACGGCCGCGGAGGCTTTGCACCACCGTTCCGATTTTCAACTCCATTGGTCCTCCCTCACCGTCTGGTCAGGATGACCGGCCCATCTTTTGTGATGGCAATGGTATGTTCAAAATGGGCTGCCGCTTTTCCGGATTTTGTCCGGGTCGTCCACTTATCCGCATCAATGGTAACGTCGTCGCCCTCCAGGGTAATCATCGGTTCGATGGCGACTGTCATCCCCTCGGCAAGCCGCGGGCCTCTGCCCGGGCGTCCGAAGTTGGGAACTTCCGGATCCTCATGGAGCTCCCGGCCGACGCCGTGACCGACAAACTGCCGGACGATCCCGTATCCATAGGGCGTTACATGGGACTGAACAGCGAAGGAGATATCGCCGATGCGATTTCCGACGACTGCCGCCTCGATCCCCTTATAGAGGCTCTCCTGCGTTACCCGAAGCAGCGATGCAACTTCCTCGGAAATATCCCCCACCGCAAAGGTGTAGGCATTATCTCCATGGTATCCATCAATCGTGGCCCCAACATCCACGCTGACGATGTCGCCCGGCTTCAGGCTGTAGCCGGAAGGAATGCCGTGGATCACCACGTCGTTGACCGAAATACAGGCCGACGCAGGGAATCCATACAACCCCAGGAAGGACGGTTTCGCGCCGCATTTCACGATATAATCGTGAATCGCACGGTCGATCTCCTTGGTCGTCACGCCAGGCTTCATCAGCTCTTCCGCGACATTGAGCGCGTCTGCCGATATCTGGCATGCTTTTTTCATCCGTTCCAGTTCGGAATGAGTTTTCAAAACGATCATGAAAGTTTACGCCTCCGCATTCACAGCCTTGAGAGTCAGCGCCGTGGTATCGGCAACTTCCTCCTGTCCTTCCACTACAAACAGCTTGCCTGTAGCGTAGTAGTAATCCTTCAAGGGCTCTGTCTGCTCGTGGTATACGCGCAAACGCTCTTTTATCGTATCAGGATGGTCATCCTTGCGCTGAACGGTTTTGCCGCCGCAGACGTCGCACACACCCTCCGCTTTGGTGGGTTTGTAATCGACGTGGTAGGAGGCTCCGCAGTTCTCGCAGACCCGCCGTCCTGACAGGCGTGCCATAATTTTTTCGTCCGCGACTTCAATATCGATGACGCGGTCGATGGCGACCTTCATTTCATCCAGCGCCCGCGCTTGGGGTACCGTCCGGGGGAAGCCGTCCAGGACAAAGCCGTTCTGGCAGTCCTCCTGGCCGATGCGCTCCCGCAGGATGTTGATAACGATCTCGTCCGGGACCAGCTTTCCGCCGTCCATGTACGTTTTCGCTTCCAAGCCCAGTGCCGTCTGATTTTTGATTGCTTCACGCAAAATGTTTCCGGTAGAAATCGCAGGGATGTGCAGGGTGTTGCAGATGACTTCTGCCTGCGTGCCTTTGCCTGCGCCGGGTGCGCCCAAAAGAATTAAATTCATATCTGTGCCCCCTTCTCGAGACTTAAAAATAACGGATGATTCTGTCAAACGGTATTTTTCTGTCCGATTACTCCAGGAAACCTTTGTGATGCCGCATCATCATCTGGGATTCCATCTGCCGCATGGTTTCCAGTGCAACGCCGACGATAATCAGGATTGAAGTACCGCCCAGTGAAACATTGGCCCCTGTAATAGCGGAGAAAACGATGGGGAATACCGCAATGATGCCGAGGAACACAGCGCCGACCAGCGTGATCTTGGAAATGACCCGGGCGATAAAGTCCGAAGTCGGCTTTCCGGGACGGATGCCGGGGATGCCGCCGTTGTTCTTCCGAAGATTGTTGGCGATCTCAATGGGATTATACTGAATCGCAACATAGAAGTAGTTAAATGCAATGATCAGGAGCAGGTACAGCGCTGCGTACACCCAGCTGTTTGTCTGGAACAGTTTGAAAAATCCATCCCAGAAGCCGCCTTCCTTCACACTCACAAAGGAGCCGATCATGTTCGGGATCGAAAGGAAGGACATCGCAAAGATGATCGGCATAACGCCGCTCATGTTGACCTTGATCGGAATGTGGCTGTTCTGACCGCCGTACATCTTCCGGCCGACCACGCGCTTCGCATAGGAAACCGGGATCCGCCGTTCCGCATCGGTCATGAAGACGATGAACGCGATCATGGCGATGAAGACCAGGACGATGAAGGGAACCAGGAAGTAGTACATAGGCTGGCTCGAACCGAGCTGCCACCAGGCAGCCAGCTGCATGAAAGCCGCTGGGCCGCGGGAAATGATACCGGCAAACAAAATGATCGAGATGCCGTTTCCAATGCCCTTTTCCGTGATTCGGTCGCCCAGCCAGACAACAACCGCCGTGCCGGCCGTAAAGACCGCTACAATAACGATTGCCGCAAACACGCCGGAAAATCCGTTGGTATACTCCAGAACACCGCTGGTGCGGCGCATCACGAAGTAGAAGCCAATGGCCTGAACGATGGCCAGACCAAAGGTCGTATACCGGGTGATTTTCTGAATGACCTTCCGTCCCTCGGATCCTTCCTTCGCGAGCCTCTCCAGCGCGGGAATCGCAACGGTAAGGAGCTGAATGATAATGGAAGCGTTGATATACGGTGTAATGGACATGGCAAAGATGTTTGCCTGCTCCAAACCGCCGCCGGTCATGATGTTTAGATAACTTAAAAAGTCCGCGCCGCCGCTCACCATGGATTTCAGTGCATCCGGATTGATAAAGGGGGTCGGGATTGCAGAGCCAAGACGGAAAATAAAGATGATAAAGAGGGTGTACAGGATCTTCTTGCGCAGATCCTCCTGTTTGAAAGCATTTCTCCAGGTTTCAAACACCTTACATCACCTCGGCCTTTCCTCCTGCTGCCTCAATCTTTTCTTTTGCGGATTGGGAGAAGGCAGCTGCATGAACGGTTAATTTCTTGGAGATTTCACCGTTGCCAAGGATCTTGATGCCATCGCACTGATCGTTGACCAGGCCGGATTCTACCAGAGCCGCCGCATCGACGACCGCGCCGTCTTCAAAAACGTCCAAATCACTGACGTTCACAATGGCGTAGTTGGTCGCAAACCGGGCGTTGTTAAAGCCACGCTTGGGAAGACGCCGGTACAAGGGCATCTGACCGCCTTCAAAGCCGGGACGGACGCCGCCGCCGGAACGCGCATTTTGTCCTTTATGGCCTTTGCCGGCGGTTTTGCCGTTGCCGGAGCCATGGCCTCTTCCGACGCGGAAACGCTCTTGTTTGGAGCCCTCGGCCGGTGCTAATTCGTGCAGTTTCATGATACTCGCACCTCCTTACTTAGTTTTCGGTAACCTCGACGAGGTGGGAAATTTTGAAGATCTTGCCTCTGGTTGCGGCGTTATCGGGCTGAACCGAAACGTCGCCTGCTTTTCTGAGGCCCAGAGACTCGGCAACGGCAATCTGGTCTTTCTTTTTGCCAGCAAGACCTTTTACCAGCTTCACAGTAAGATTTGCCATTTGTCTGCCTCCTTAACCAATAATTTCTTCAACGGTCTTACCCCGGATCGCAGCGACCTCGCTGGCGTTGCGAAGGGATTTCAGTCCGTTGATCGTGGCCCGAACCACATTGCAGGGGTTATTGGAACGGAGCGCTTTGGTACGGATGTCCTTGATGCCTGCGGTTTCCACCACAGCACGGACGGGGCCGCCTGCGATAACGCCGGTTCCTTCAGGGGCGGGCTTCAAAAGCACGCGGCCAGCGCCAAATTCGCCGATGACCTCGTGGGGGATGCTGGTGCCTTTTAAGGAAACCTTGAACAGGTTTTTCTTGGCATCTTCGATGCCTTTGCGGATCGCGTCCGGAACCTCTCCGGATTTTCCGAGGCCGAAACCGATGATACCGTTGCCGTCGCCGACAACGACCAGAGCGGCGAACTTAAAGATCCGGCCGCCTTTGACCGTCTTGGATACACGGTTAATGGTTACGACTCTCTCCTGCAGATCCAGGGTAGAACCATCTATTCTAGCCAAACGAATACCTCCCTCTTAGAACTTGAGGCCGCCCTCGCGCGCCCCATTGGCCAATTCGGCAACTCTTCCGTGGAAGATGTAGCCGCCGCGGTCAAAAACGACCTCGGTGATGCCTTTCGCAGCTGCATGCTCGGCAATTTTCTTGCCAACCGCATACGCGCCTTCCTTGTTGCCGCCGTTTGCTTCAAAGTCCTTTTCCATGGAAGAAGCGGAGGCAAGGGTCACGCCGTTGACGTCGTCGATCAGCTGCGCGTAAATATGCTTAGCGGAGCGGAACACATTCAGGCGGGGACGTTCCGGGGTTCCGGAGATTTTATTGCGGACCCGGCAGTGCCGTTTCAAACGAGCCTTATTGCTATCCGGCTTTTTGATCATTTCTTGTCACTCCTTTGACTACTTACTTCTTACCAGTTTTGCCTTCTTTACGCTGAATCACTTCATCAACGTACTTGATACCTTTGCCCTTATAGGGTTCCGGCGGGCGTTTTTCCCGGACATTGGCTGCAAACTGGCCGACGGCCTGCTTATCGGGGCCGGAGATAATGATCTTGTTCGGCGCGGGCACGTCGATGTGGATGC
>CAKXAF010000204.1:4602-4947 GCA_934869045.1 uncultured Nitrososphaerota archaeon
TGAGAGTAGCCGAGGTTCATGACAAGATCGCTGCCTTGCTTCGCGACACGGTAGCCGACGCCGTTGACCTCCAGCTCCTTGGTGAAGCCGCTGGTCACGCCGGTGACCATGTTTTCGATCAGCGTACGGGTCAGGCCGTGGAGCGAGCGGTGGGCCTTGTCATCGCTGGGACGGGTGACCGTGATCACGCCGTTGTCCAGCGCCGCGGTCATATCTTTGTGAATTTCTCTTTCCAGAGTTCCTTTGGGACCTTTCACGGTAATGTGATGGCCGTCGATCTTCACGTCGACGCCAGAAGGAACCTGGATTGGTTTTCTGCCAATACGGGACATAGTCAGTTCCTCC
>CAKXAF010000205.1:0-3915 GCA_934869045.1 uncultured Nitrososphaerota archaeon
GAAGAAGCGCCTGCGTGTAGGTGAACATCTCCTGATAAGTGGACTGATTGTAGTAAATTTTTAATGTCTCCAAGGGGTAAAAGCGGCGGTATTCCGACGCACAGAGATAGGTTTCCTTCCACTCGGAGAACGTTATTCCGTTATAATGGTACATGGTCCGATAGAAATCTTCCGCAGAAAATACCGCGCCGGGAGTAAATATCTGATCGGTCAGCGGGCTGTAAAGATACAGATCAAAAATCGCATCGTTTTGCAGGATCCGAACATCCTCGACGAAATCAGACAGGGAATACACTTCCGTGCGCCCCTGCAGCAGCATGGGAATCTGCTGGTGAAAGGCCAGCTTACTGGCAATTTCCGTGATCTGATTCAGCTTGGCATCCACGCTCAGCTCGATCTGCCGCAGAAGAGTATAGCTGTTTTGAACGGATTTTTCCCGCATCTGCGACCGCATCTCAGGGAAAACCGCCAATAAAATAGCTGCCGTCAGTGCCAGAATCATGAAAAGATAGGTCAGAAAGAAACGGTAGACCGACTTGCGCTTCAGACGCTGATAGGGATTGGATATCGTTGAGGCACGTCTTTTCCACCACCGCTGCAAAATAAAGTCCCTCCTCTGAAATGGCCGGCCAGCTATAAAAACTGTGCAAATTCACAAACCGTCAGTTCCTTTTTAAAAATAATATCATAAAAGTTAATAGATGTAAATGACTTTAACAACGGATTTCCCGAAATATGAATTATTGATTGCCAGTTAAAGAACTGTTTGTTTACAACCGGAGCCGGATTCTCTATAATAAAGGCATCAAACACAACAGGAGGGATTCTTGAGTGGCAGAACACACCATCTCCCACAGCGTCCCGGAGACAGGCCCGGCTCGGACGCGGCAAAGGGCGCAGGCATTTGCACGGCTGCGGCGGAACATTCTCCGGAATTGGCAGCTTTATATTCTCATTCTTCCGGCTACAGCCTACTTTCTCTTCTTCTGCTACGGTCCGATGTATGGCGTTCAGATCGCCTTTAAGGATTTTATCCCTACAAAAGGGATCACCGGCAGCCCCTGGGTGGGGTTCAAGCATTTTGAAACGCTGTTTCACACCTACTCTTTCGGAAACATTTTTAAAAATACCATTTCCCTTTCTCTTTACTCTCTGGCAGCGGGATTTCCCATCCCAATCATCCTGGCACTGCTGCTCAATGAGGTGGACAACAAGTTTTTCAAAAAACTGGTGCAGAACGTCACCTATGCGCCTCACTTTATCTCTGTAGTTGTTCTGGTCGGCATGCTCAACGTCTTTATGAGCCCTACCGGCGTTATCAACGCCATCGTCCGGGCCTTTGGCGGGGAAACCCAGCTGTTTTTGGCCAACTCCGCCCTTTTTAACGATCTGTACGTCTGGTCCGGTGTGTGGCAGGGCATGGGCTGGAGCTCCATCATCTACCTGGCGGCTCTTTCCGGGCTGGATATGGAGGTGCATGAAGCCGCCCGGGTAGACGGCGCGACACGTCTTCAGCGCATGTGGTACATCAATCTGCCGACGCTGGTGCCCACCATCGTCATCCTCCTGGTCCTGGACAGCGGCCGCATCATGAACGTCGGCTTCGAAAAGGTGTTCCTTATGCAGAACAATCTGAACCTGGACACCGCGGAGGTCATCTCCACCTATGTGTACAAAATCGGCCTGGTTCGGGCGCAGTACAGTTTCAGCGCGGCGGTGGGCCTGTTCAACAACATCATCAATCTGGTCCTGATCCTGCTGGTCAATACGATTTCCAATAAAATCAGCGGGACCGGGCTGTGGTAAAGGAGGGGACACGATGGCTTCTGCCGCAAAACGCAACCGGATCCGGGAGACCACTTCCGACCGTGTCTTCAAAATCGTCAACACCATCTTTCTGCTGCTGATCCTGATCATCACGTTCTATCCTCTGCTCTTCGTCTGTATCGCATCCATCAGCGACCCAGACCTGGTCAATGCGGGAAAGGTCTTCCTCATTCCAAAAAACATCATGTGGGACGGATATGCCAAGGTCTTTTCCGACTCCCGCATTATGATCGGATACCGCAACACCATTCTGTACACCATTGGGGGAACCATGCTGAACCTGGCGGTAACGCTGCCGGCCGCCTATGTACTCTCCCGGAAGGACTTCGTGGGACGCGGTTTTTTCACGTTACTGTTCATGGTCACAATGTTTTTCAGCGGAGGACTGATTCCAACCTTTCTGCAGATGAAAAAATTTCATCTGGTCAACAATCCCCTGATTCTCATTCTGTTAGGCGCTACGTCGATGACCAATATCATCATCTGCCGGACCTTTTTCAAGACCAACATCCCTGACTCGCTGGAGGAAAGCGCCAAAATTGACGGGGCCTCAAACTTCTGCATCTTTTTCCGCATCGTTCTGCCCCTTTCTTCAGCGATCATCGCGGTCATGGCGCTGTTTTTCGGCATTGGCCATTGGAACGATTATTTCAACGCCTTCATCTACATCAACGATCCCGAATGGACCCCCCTGCAGGTGATCCTGCGAGAGATCCTCTGCAAGAGCGAATTCAACGCAGAAATGCTCCTGATCGGCGCCAACGAATCCGCCACCTTAAACCAGGAGCTGAAAACGGCAGAACTTATCAAGTATGCGCTCATCATTGTCTCCAGCATTCCGGTTCTTCTCGTCTATCCCTTTATCCAAAAGTATTTTGTCAAAGGCGTTATGATCGGCGCAATCAAAGGCTGATACGGATTTTCCGTTGGAATAGCAGATAAATTTTAGGAGGTATCGTATGAAACGCAAAAACACACTGGCTTTGATCCTTTCCGCATGCGTCTTAGCCGGCGCACTGGGCGGCTGCGGCGACAAGCCCGCGGAATCCTCGTCCCTCCCCTCTTCCACCCCATCCTCTACCCAAACGGTGGAATCCTCTGAACCGGAGTCAAACGTTCCCGATTACATGAACGCCACAGGCTATCCCATCACCAAGGATAAGATCACCGTAACCGTCCTTGGCCAAAAGGATCCCGGCGCGGCGGAATGGAACGATCTGCTTCTTTTCCAAAAAGCCGAGGAACTGACCAACATTCACTTTGACTTTACCCTTGTAGAGAGCACCTCTTACGCAGAAAAGAAAAACCTGGCTCTGGCAAGCGGGGAATATCCGGATGTTTTCATGCGCCAGCTGGGCGTATCCGATGAAGAAACCTATGGACCGTTGGGCACTCTGCTGGATCTGACGGATCTCATCAGCCAATATGCACCGAATCTTTCCGCTCGGATGGCGGAGGAGCCGGAAATCCAGGGTTCCATGATCGCCACGGACGGCAAAATTTACGGCCTGCCGTACATCTGCCGTACCGCTACCCGTAACCCCAGCATCTCCTTCTACGATCTGAACTGGCTGGATAACGTAGGGCTGGAGCCTCCGCAGACGATTGACGAACTCTACACCGTCCTCAAGGCATACAAAGAGCAGGACGCCAACGGCAACGGCGACCCCAACGACGAGATCCCGTGGTCCAATGCCGGCGGCGACGGCGCGCTCAACGCCTTCCGCACCGCAATCCTCCCCGCATTCTTCGGCGCTTTCGTCGATGGGAACTGTAAAAGATGACGGAACGGTTTTCTTCCCTCCCGCGGAGGACACTTATAAGGAATACCTCGCTTATCTGCACAAGCTGTACAGCGAGGGGCTTATCGATCCGGAAAGCTTTACCCAGACCTCCCAGCAGCACCAAGCCAAGTGCAAGAGCAACATCGTTGGTATCCTCAATGCCAGCCCCACCATCATGCCCGCAGAGTTCAACGGCAACTACTGGAGCCTGGCCGCACTGACTTCTGAGTTTAACGATGTCAAGGTCATGCCGCCTTACACGAATATCTACACCTCCCGCGGCGCAATTACCGACAAATGCCAG
>CAKXAF010000205.1:3925-4862 GCA_934869045.1 uncultured Nitrososphaerota archaeon
ATCCGGAAGCGGTCATGCGCTGGTTTGATATCTGGTACGCCAAGGATGAGGAAGCTGTCGAAGGCCTCTGCGGCAACGCTCTCTTCCTGGGAATCCAGGGTGAACATTGGGATTACGCGGATGCGGAAAAGACCCAGTACTCCTTCATCGAACCGGTCACCGCCTTCCAGGACGTCAACGCCACCATCTCTGTAAACATGTACATCCCTTCCTATCTGAACTTCATGGCATATCCCACCAACTTCCCGCTGATGGAGATGAAGGTCAAAGCCGTGCAGACCGAGCAGGAGCCTTACCAGAAGGACGGCTACTCTCCCTATGCCCGCGCCACCAAGGAGGAAAACGACCAGCTGGCTTTGGTGGAAACCGACATTCAAAATTATGTTAAGCAGATGACCTCAAAATTTATCGTCGGCGAAGCCCCTCTGGACGAATTTGAGAGCTATGTGACCACCCTTGAAAACATGGGGCTGGCAGATTACCTGACGCTGAAGCAGAGCATTCAGGACCGCTATATGGCCGGCATTCAATAAGAACCATTCCACAAAAAACCACCTCCACAGCTGTTATGCTGCGGAGGTGGTTCTATGTTTTCTTAAGATTTTCTCAGCTTTCATTCCGCCGGATAATCCGCACCGCCTCGTCAGCGCGGATAGCCGCCTCACTGGCACGCAGGATATCCTCTCCCGTCAGCTTTCCGGGCTTTCCGGCAATCCGGTCCAGGAAATCTCCGGTCAGCGTACCGCACATGGGCGGATTGGGCAGGATTCCCCAATCCTTCTGATCGGTGGTCAGCTGAGCAAAGCTCCCTTTTTCCGGGCGGAACAGCGGATCGCCGGTAGTGTGAACGATGCACTTTCCCCGGGTCCCGGTGCAGACCAGCAGGCCCTTGCCATAGCAGGGATACGCCGCAGGAGTCCACCAGTCTGTCTGGAGG
>CAKXAF010000206.1:0-1707 GCA_934869045.1 uncultured Nitrososphaerota archaeon
CAGGGCGGCTGGAAGTACTACAAGAAGGCGGACGGCGCCTATCAGACGGATTGGCTGCAGCTGGACGGGAAGTGGTATTTCTTCGATTACACCGGAAAGATGTGCACAGGCTGGAAGCTGACGGGCGGCCGCTGGTACTATCTGAATCCCACCACCGGCGTCATGGAAACAGGCTGGAAGCAGTTGGACGGGAAGTGGTACTATCTGAATTCCTCCGGCATGATGCTGGTGGGGACGAATACCATTGACGGCAAGAGCTATACCTTTGCGGCCAGCGGGGAGCTGACCCAGGGAACGCCGCCCTCCGGAGAGGGCGCTGCCTCCACTGGCTGGGTGGAGCAGGGCGGCTGGAAGTACTACAAGAAGGCGGACGGCGCCTATCAGACGGATTGGCTGCAGCTGGACGGGAAGTGGTACTATTTTGGTACGGACGGTAAAATGGCCACCGGCTGGGTTACGGTGGGCGGATACCGGTATTTCCTGCAGAAGGATGGTAAAATGGTTTCCGGCGCTTGGTACAGCATCGACGGCAAGAGTTATTATTTCGATAACAGCGGCAAGCTGCTGACCAACACGACGATCAACGGTTATGAAGTCGGCGCGGACGGCGCCTGGATTGGATAATCTGGAAAAAGAAAGCGGATCCCATCTCCGGGGTCCGCCTTTTCGCAGTATTTATGAGAAATTCGGAAGAAATTTGGAAAAGTGGGATTATTGCTTGCAAATCTCAAGGAAATCCGTTAGAATAAGAAGCGAAAAGGTTCCGAAGCGTTCCTTCGGATGAAAAGGGAAGTCAGGTGAAATTCCTGCGCAGTCCCGCTGCTGTAACCGTGCTGCTGTCTTGCGAAACCACTGGCCTTGGGCTGGGAAGGGAAGACGGCGAGAAACGGAAGCCAGAAGACCTGCCTTTTTCGCGGCTGAACGCTTCTGCGTGGAGACAGAATGGTTTCAGAAATTCCGGGGCGCGGTGCGCTTTGCGGAGAATTCTGACGATTTATGGAATCCGGCGCGGCTTGCAGAAGGCCGCGCCGGATTTTTCTTGCCGCGTGGACGGCAAAATTTCTATTACAAAAGGAGAACCTATCATGAAACGACTTGCAACATTTTTAGCGGCGCTGACAGCGGCGGCGGTACTGGCCTCCTGCGGGAGCGGTGGAAATTCTTCTCTTCTGGAAAGCTCGGAGCCCATTGCGGCCTCCCAGGAAACCTCCTCTGCGCCGGTATCCTCAGCGGCGGAACCGTCCGAGGGGGGGCTGCCGGAGATATACGACCCGGCTTATGCCAAGGGCTTTACCATCGAGTATTACAGCGGCGGCGCAAAGATTATCGCGACGGATATCCCGGCCACCGCCTCTACCCAGGCGTTTTCCCAGCGGCTGCTGCTCCTGCCTGAGGGGGCCGAGGAACCCAGGGACACGCAGTGGGATCATGTGATCGAAGGGGATATCACCTCGGTCGTCACACTGGCCAGCGCCCATGCCGGGCATTTTGCCAATGTGGACGCCATTGACTTGGTGAAGGGCTGCTCCATCGAAGCGGAAAAGTGTTACGTCCCTGCGCTGAAGACCGCGCTGGAGGCCGGAGATACCGTCTATGTCGGTTCCAGCTCCAAGGCTGATCCGGAGCTCATCGCCTCCCTGGCGCCGCAGATCGTCTTTGTCGGCGGCATGGCCAGCGATGTGGAGGTCGCGCAGAAGCTGGAAGAGA
>CAKXAF010000206.1:1717-4847 GCA_934869045.1 uncultured Nitrososphaerota archaeon
GCCTATACTTTGGTGATTTCGCGGAGGAGGACTTTCTGGGCCGCGCCCAGTGGATCGAGCTGATCGGCGCGGTTGCCGGCAAGGACGAGGAGGCCCGCAGCTTCGTCACCGAAAATGTGGCGGAGATCGACGGTATCACCGAGAAAATTCAGGCTGCCGGGGAAAAGCCTAAGGTCCTGTGGTTTACCCACAGCTCCTCTGAACCCCACTGGAATCTGCGCACCAGCCAGGATTACGTCAATTCTATCGTGGAGGCGGCCGGCGGCGAGCTGCTCTTCCCCGAAGGTACGGAAAGCAACAGCGTCAAGCTCTCCAACGAGGATTTCCTTCAGTACATCAACGAGGCGGACTGCATCGTCTTCGGTGTTTCCCTCAACTCTTATCCCGATGCAGGAGATATCACCTTCTTCAATAAGGAAGGACAGATCGATTTTGCCGCCTGCCCGGCATTCCAGAACGGCCGCTGCTACGTGGTCGGCTACGACTGGGCCCAGGACACCGCCAATGCGGCGGAGATCGTCCGCTCAGCTGCGGCCCGGTTCTATCCGGAACTTTTCGCGGATGAAACCGAGGAGAATCTGAGCAAAGTCATTCCGTTTTCCGGAAAATAACCGCTGAAAGCAAGGAGGGGTTCGGATGGAAAAGCAGGCGAGGCAGCGTCTGCGGTGGATTGCCATCGCGGCCGCCGCGGGGGCGGGGCTGCTGGTGCTCTGCGTGTTTGCCATCGGGATGGGGTCGGTCTCCATCCCGCCGGCCCGGGTGGTGGAGGTACTGCTGGGCCGCGTGGCTTCCACGGAGCCAGACGCTATTATCGTGACCAATATGCGGCTGGCCCGGGTAGTTGCAAGCCTGCTGGGGGGGGCAGCGCTGGCGTTATCCGGACTGCTGCTGCAAAGCCTCTTTCACAATCCCATCGCGGACCCGTACATTCTGGGCATTTCCTCCGGCGCACGGCTGTCGGTGGGGATTATGATGCTGGGCGGAGTCCTCACCGGCGTCGTGGTCACGGGACCGTGGATGCTGTTTGTGGGGGCGCTGGCCGGAGCCATGGCGGCCATGGGGGTCATGCTGGCCTTCTCCTCCCGGGTGCGGAGTACGGCAACCCTGCTGATCATCGGCATGATGGTGGGATACCTCTGCTCCGCTCTGGTAGGGGTGCTGGTGGCCTTCTCCGATGACAGCGGCATCGCGGATTTCACCCGCTGGTCTATGGGCAGCTTTGGACTGCTTACCTGGCCGAAAATTGGCGTGATGACAGTGGTCTGTCTGGTCTTTTTCACCTTTTCCTTTCTCCTTTCCAAGGATCTTAATGCCCTGATGCTGGGGGAGGCCTACGCCGTGACCATGGGTGTCCGGGTGAAGCGGCTCCGGGTGCTGATCATCGTCTGCTCCGGCGTGCTGACGGCGGTGGTCACCGCTTTTGCGGGGTTGATTTCCTTTGTGGGGATGAGCGTCCCTCACATCGCCCGGATGACCATGCGCACCAATGACGCGCGGATTCTCATCCCCACCACCTTGCTGTTCGGCGGGATCTTCGGGGTGGGCTGTGACCTGATTGCCCGGACGGTCATCGCACCCAACGAGCTGTCTATCGGGACGGTGACCTCTTTTGTAGGGGTCCCCATTGTGCTGTACCTGCTGCTCAGCCGCCGGAAAGAATCGTGAGGAGGGAACAGGCTGTGGACGAGCATCTGAAGCTGCAAAACATCACCGCCGGATACGGCCGCACGGCCATTGTCCGAAACGTGAATCTCTCGGTCCGCCGGGGGCGGATGACCTGCATTTTAGGCTCCAACGGCGCGGGGAAGACCACGCTGTTCCGGACGATCACCGGCATTATCCCACCCCTGGGCGGGCAGATGTTTTTAAACGGCAGACCGCTGGAGGCGTATTCCCGCCGGGATTTTGCCAGAGAGGTGGCGGCAGTGCTCACGAGCCGGGCGGATCTTCCCGATATGACGGGCTTCGACGTGGCCTGCATGGGGCGGATTCCCCACACCGGATTTTTCGGAATTCTCTCAGCCCGGGACCGGGAGGCCGCCCGTCGCAGCCTGGCGGAATGCGGCGCAGATGGCCTTGCAGAGCGGCTGTTCAGCGAGATGAGCGACGGCGAAAAGCAAAAGGTCCTCATCGCCCGGGGACTCTGTCAGGATACCGGATTCCTGCTTCTGGACGAGCCGACCAGCCATCTGGACATCCGCTATAAGCTGGAACTGCTGGAGGCTCTCCGCCGACAGTGCGTTGAGGGCGGGCGAACCATTCTCTGCACCCTTCACGAGCCGGATTTGGCGGTGAAATGCAGCGACGATCTGATTTTGATGAAGGGGGATGCGGTGCTGGCCGCCGGTCCTGCCGATGAAATTGTGTCCGGGGGTTACCTGGATCAGCTCTACGGCTTTTCTGGCAGGCAGTTCAATGCAGCGGCAGGGCTGGTGGAGTTTCCGGCGGCTTCCGGGGCCGATTATTTTCTGGCGGGGAGCGGTCCGGAAACCCCCGGTCTGATGCGCGCCCTTTGCCGGAGCCGGAAGGGCTTCGGCGCAGGGGTGCTTCGCCAGGATGGGCTGGCTTATCACGTGGCGGAGACCATGGGAGCGCCGGTGATTTCGGTCCCGGCCGGAGCGGAAATTCCGGAGGCCCTTTGGGAGGATGCGTTTCAGCTTGCCTGCCGTTATCCCGCGGCGGTGGCCGGGGCTGAAATGGCCCCGGCCTTTTTGGCACGGCTGAAAAAGGCCGGAATCCGTCTGCTCTCCCCGGAGGGGTGTCTGACGGAGCTGGATGGCAGCCCGGAGGAAGGGAGATCCTCGGGTATGGTTTCGCCCTCCGGGGAGGTTCTGATTTTCGGTGGTACTTCCGAGGGACGGGAGCTTACGGAATTTTGCCGCCGGAATCGGATTCCGGCGGTGCTGTCGGTTGCTACGGAATATGGGGCGGAGCTGGCCGCAGAGGGCTGTGGGGAAGTCCGCGTCGGTCCTATGGACCGGTTCCAGATGGAGCAGTTTCTCCGGGACCGGCGGTTTTCCCGGGTGGTGGACGCCACCCACCCCCATGCGGAGGAGGCTACCCGGAACATCCGGGCCGCCTGCGAGGCCACGGGGCTTCCTTAGCTCCGGCTCCTTCGGGAGGACGGGGA
>CAKXAF010000207.1:0-958 GCA_934869045.1 uncultured Nitrososphaerota archaeon
ACCGTAACGGTTTCTTCTGCATTTAATGATACTCTCAACACCGGGCTTTTTTCTGTGTAAAATCCCTTTTCATTTTCCTGAAACTATGCTATACTAATAAAATATGAATCTGACCGGCCGCCAAAACCCAATTTACAGAAAGGTGAAACGCTGTGCAACAGAATTTCGACGTGATTATCGTCGGTTCCGGCATTGCCGGGCTTTATACCGCCCTCAACCTCGACCCGAAGCTGAGGGTCCTTCTTTTGGCAAAGCGCAGCCTCTCTCTGGGCAAATCTTCCTCCTCGCAAGGTGGTATCGCCGCCGTGCTGGAGGGCTCCGATGACAGTACGGATTCCCATCTTAACGACAGCCTCATTGCCGGCGGCTTTAAAAATAATACCGAGGCCCTGAAAATTCTCGTGACAGAAGGCCCCCAGAATGTCCGTCATTTGATGGATTTTGGCGTGGAGTTTGATCGGAAACCAGACGGTTCTCCAGATCTGGCGCTGGAAGGCGGGCATTCCCATCCGCGGATTCTGCGGCATAAGGATGCAACTGGACGTGAAATTACAGAAAAACTGATTGCCGCGCTGGAGTTCGCCCGCAATATCACGGTTTGGGAACACGCCATGGTTTGCGGCCTCAGAACTGTCCATAATGGTTTTTCCCTGGACATCCTCCGGGAGGAGGAGCATGTCGGTGTCGGAGCATATGCCTGCGTTCTTGCCACAGGGGGCGTCGGACGTGTTTACGAACATACAACCAATACCGCCGTTGCCACCGGAGACGGGATTCTGCTGGCCAGCAGCGTGGGCGCAAAGCTCCGCCATATGGAGTGGGTTCAGTTCCATCCCACAGGCTTCGCCGACAACCGTCGGGAATGCCTGGTGATTCCGGAGGCAGTCCGGGGTGCAGGCGCAGTCCTTTTGAACGCCGCCCGGGAGCCCTTTCTAGCCCGCTACGATCCACGCGCCGA
>CAKXAF010000207.1:968-4821 GCA_934869045.1 uncultured Nitrososphaerota archaeon
CCCGGGCAATGGTTGAAGAAGGACGCCGGCTGGGGGATGGCCGTTTCTATCTGGATTTCACCACGGCGGATGATGCCGGCGCTCGGCAGAAGTTCCCCTTCACTTATGCAAATCTTGCGGAGGCAGGGATCGTGATGACACGGGACCTGATTCCGGTCTGTCCCTGCCAGCATTACCTGATGGGCAGTATTGATGTGGATTTGAATGGGGAGAGCTCGGTCCGCGGCCTGTACGCCGTAGGGGAATGCGCGCACACAGGCGTCCATGGCAGCAGCCGCCTGGCTGGAAATTCCATGCTGGAGGATATCGTTTTTGCCCATCAGACTGCGGATCAGATCAGCCGCCGTGCTGAAGAACAGGGCCGTCCGGCGCTGGGCGAGTATGCTTTTCCGGAAAATTTTTCTGGAAATCCCGTTCCCAAGGGGTTCCGTACAGAGGTGCGTGCCCTGATGCAAAAAAGCTATTTCGTCATCCCGGATCCTGTCCAGGTGGTGGAAAGCTTTGAACGGATCCGGGAAATGCGGTCGATCCTGGAAAAGGGGAATTACCACGTGGACCGGGACTATCTGGAGGCTAAGGCGCTGGCCAACGCTGCCTATCTGATTTTAAAAGAAGTTCTTTAGGAGGAACAGCATGTTAGTATCCCTGCAGGAGGTCGGGGTTTCCTTCGGCGCGATGCCGGTGCTGAAAGGCATCACCGCCGAAATCCAGGAAAACTCCCGCATCGGCCTGATTGGCGCAAACGGCGCCGGAAAATCGACTTTATTAAACACCATCTGCGGCATCCAGGAATACGAAACCGGTGAGATCAGCCGGAAGCCATCCCTGAATACCGGCTATCTGAAGCAGAACAGCGGCCTCTCCGGTTCGAATACGATTTGGGAAGAAATGAGGCTGGTTTTCGCGTCGGTTCTGACAGCCCAGCAGGAAATGGAACGGATCCACTCGCAAATGGCAGTGTGTGATCCGGAATCAGCGGATTATCACACCCTGTCCCGGGAATATGACCGGAATCTGGCCTATTTCGAAGGAAACGATGGCTATCTCATTGATGTAAAAATCAAGACGGTCCTCAACGGCATGGGGTTCGAGGACAAAGATGGGGGAACGGTGATCTCCACCCTATCAGGCGGGGAAAAGACCCGCCTGGCCCTGGCCAAGCTTCTTCTGAGCGAACCGGAGCTGCTGATCCTGGATGAACCTACCAACCACTTGGATTTCAAGACCCTGTTATGGCTGGAGGAGCACCTCGCTTCCTATAAAGGCGCGATCGTCGTGGTTTCCCATGACCGGTATTTTCTGGACAAAACAGTCAAGGAGATCTGGGAAGTGGAGTTCAACTCCTTACGGGTTTTCCCGGGAAATTACACCAAATACAAAGCCTTGAAGGCGGAGTTGATGGCGCGCTGGGAAAAGGAATATGAAGCGCAGCAAGAGGAAATCGCTGACCTGAATGACTTTATTGCCAAAAATCTCACCCGCGCGTCTACCTCAAAAATGGCAAAGGGCCGCATGAAGCGCCTGGAGCATATGGAAATTATCGACCGCCCGCGAGAGTATAAAAAGGAAATCTCCCTGAAATTTGATTTTGATCGGGATCCGGTTAAGGAGGTCCTTTCCGTAAGCGATCTTTCCCTCACTGTAGGAGAGGAGGGGATGGAACGGAAACATCTTCTCGATCACCTCACCTTTACCATTGAGCGCGGGGAAAAGATCGCTGTCATCGGAGAAAATGGAATTGGAAAATCTTCCCTTCTCCACGCACTTCGGGGAGAGCTGGCTCCAGACAGCGGAAAAATCCGTTGGGGCCAGGAAGTAAAAGCCAGTTATTTTGATCAGGAAAACCGTCAGCTTCATCCCGATCGGACGGTTTTGGAGGAGCTCTGGAGCCGTTGGCCCCGGAAAGCTGAAACCGAAATCCGCAGTATGCTGGGCCGGGTTCTGCTGCAGGGCGAGGACGTCTATAAAAAAGTGGCGGTCCTCAGCGGCGGAGAAAAAGCCAAGCTATCTTTCGCTATTTTGATGATGGAGCGCGGGAATTTCCTCATGCTGGATGAGCCTACCAACCACCTGGATCTCCGGAGCAAGGAGGTGCTGGAAGACGCCCTCCGGGACTACAAGGGGACTCTGCTTTTCGTCTCCCATGACCGCTATCTGTTAAAGGCGGTTCCAGACCGGATTATTGAAATTTTCTCCGATCATGTGGAGATTTTTAAGGGAAACTACGACTATTATCTGGAAAAGCAACAGGAAAAAGCTGCTCTCCAGGCCGTTCAGGTTCCGTCAAGGGCACCCAAGGACGAAAAGGCTCATCCCGCCGGATACCGCACCAAGCAGCAGAAGGCAGAAGAGGCTCAGCGCCGCGCCCGGATCCGGGAGCTGGAAAACCGCGTGGAGGAACTGGAAACTGAGATCGCTGCAGTAGAGGACAGTCTCCAGCACCCGGAGCGCTTTGAAGGCGGTTACCGGGAAATGGAGGAGGAATGCCAGCGGCTGGATTCCCTCCGGGACGAACTGAACCAGCGGATGGAAGAGTGGCTGGAACTTGGCGAATAAAAAAATTCCGTCCCAGGCAAACCGCAGAGATGCGTTGCCTGGGGCGGAATTTTTGGTTTAAAGGACCAGCGTTCCATTTTCGTCGATCAGAAGGATCAAAAGCTGTTCCTCCCGGCCGTTGTCACAGTTGACATAAACCAGCACTTCCTGGCCGTCGTCCGCTTTGCAATGGAATTCATAGCAGTACCGCTCGTTCTGGCCATCAGAAGGGATGACCGCCAGCCGCGTCGATTGGACCGTTAGCAGATCGCTGACCGATTCACGCGCCTCTTCGGCTGTGAGCTTGGGATTCGGCAGCTCACGCTCCCGGTTGTTGGTCAGGTATCCCCGGGCGTCGTAGCCTACGATGCCGCCGTCATCCATAGCCACACTGATTTTGATGAGATCCGTATAGATTGTAAAATTCCCCTGGACGGCCGCGAAATTTGCCGTCAGAATGTTGTCAGCGATCTCATAGTAGGTCATGGTCATCGCCGGGATTTGGAGCCAGTTGAGATAGTTTTCCGCCTTGTGAACAGCCTCTTCAGCAGACAGCTTCCGACTTGTCACCAACCGTGGATCCGTCAGATAGGTGAGATAGCCACCTTTCTTGGTAATGGAAATCTCCCGGTTTCCAAAGGTGAAGCAATAGGAAGGCATCGTACCCTCCTCATCCCCATTATTGATAATTTTTCCGGAATCCACATTAAAGGCAGAAGCCGCCGTCTCCCGGGCTTTTGCCCGGCTGATGTCCTTTGCGCCTTTGAGCTTTTCTGGCTCTCGCTGCAGCAAATGGTCGGAAAAAGGCCCGTCATAGATGAGCGAGGGATATTCGATGGCACTTTGCCCTTCTTCGCCCAGCGGATCTGCCGCGTTCGCTGCCTGCCCCTGCGCCAGCTGTTCGCCCAGCGCACGGCAGGTTCTGCGCATGCTTTCAATCTGCTTTTCATCCGAACCGGATATCATCCCGCCGCCCGAAACCTGCGCCGCCAGCGCGAGGGAATACTGTCCCATCTGTCCGGCAAACTTCATCGCGCTGCCCGTCGTTTGTTCGCCCGCGTCCATATGCGCCAGACCGCTTTCCACATGCTGAGCCAGCAGAGCCGTTTCTCCAAGCAGCTCGACGCTCTGCCGTGCGCCCGATACGACGAGCAGCTTCGACAGGTTGACTTCAATATCCGCCATCGCCGCCACGATATCCGCCATATCCCGCTGCTGTCGCGCCATGGCTTCTCGCTGCATGTTCACTTCCCGCAGGGCGAACGCTCCGCACGCGCCGACAGCCGCCCCCAGCAAGACCGAAAGCACGCCGATGGCG
>CAKXAF010000208.1 GCA_934869045.1 uncultured Nitrososphaerota archaeon
CAAAAGAACGGAAAGGGGGAAGAAAAATGGCATCCAGCAGCCGCAACAGCGGCTATTCTGCATCGGAGCTTTCCTCCATGCAGCGGGACGCAATGGAACGGGTGCGGGAAATGCAGCGCCGGGCCCGGCAGAGGGTCGAGCAGTCCAACCGAATGGTAGCAGGGATGGCTTCTCCGCCTCCGCAGCCATCCCAGCCGCCTCCCTCCAGGCCACCTTCCCCTATTCCGCTGCCGCCTCCGCAGCCCGTACCGCAGCAGCTCCAGCACCCCGCGCCGCAGCCCGCGCCTCTTCTTCCCCTGCAGGGGATTCTGGACCGTCTCAATCTGGACGGGGAAACGGTCCTGCTCCTGCTCCTCCTGTTTCTTCTTATCAACGACGGCGGTGACCGCACTCTGATCTTGGCCCTGGTCTACCTGCTTCTGGGATAATCCATAAAACAGCTGCGCCCGCGGGCCGAAGCGTTAAGAACGCCTCCCCGCAGGCGCGGCATTTTCCTGCTGTTCTAATCCCGTTCCGCCGGCGGGACCTCCAGCCAGCCGCAGCTGCCCAGCACCTTCCCCGCATCGGCCATACCTTTCTCATAAAGCGCCCGGAGCTTGTCCACATCCTTTTCAAACCGGCTGAGTCCCACCGGCTTTTCCGGCGCAACGACCACAGCCCGTCCATCCTTTTCCAGCTGGAACACAAACTCCCGGGTCTCGTTGTAGACTTCGTGACGGTGATCCAGCGTCTCCACCATGCGGGGGTATTTCCGGTAAAGCGATCGATATACCGGCCGGAATTTCTCTGCCTGCTTCGTGTATCCCCGATCCTGGGTCAGCACGACGATGACCCGGTCGCAGCCATCCGCCAGAGCCTTCCGCACCGGAATGGGATCCGATGTTCCGCCGTCCAGATAGAGATTCCCCTTATACGGCACAATGGGGGAAAACACCGGAATTGCCGATGATGCCCGGATCACCGTAGTGTCATGATCCAGACGCTCCTTTCCGAAATATTCCGGCTTCCCTGTCCAGACATTGGTCACACCTACGTAGAACTCACAGGGATTGGCCAGAAAAGCATCGTAATCAAACAGATCCAGCTGGTGAGGAATGGTGTCAAAAATAAAGTCCATCCCGAACATAGATCCGGTTTTCAGGAAATTTTTTGCTCCCACGTACTGGCCGTCCTGCAGATAGGCGGTATTGACCCGGAAGCTGCGTCCCCGCTGCCCGGAGAGAAACGACGTGGCATGGCATGCTCCCGCCGAAACGCCGATGCAGTAATCCGGCACAAAATGCTGGTCCAGCATCCAATCCAAAACGCCGGTGGTGTAAATGCCCCGCATCCCTCCGCCTTCCAGTACCAGTCCTGTCTTCATTACAAGCGCTCCTTTCCATCCTCCGCCCGCAGCGCAGGCAGAACGATCATTTCAAATTCACCCGGGTGGACGCACCATTCCTCCCGCCGCACCAGAAAGGCGCCGCCCTTGGCGTCATAAGCGGTGACAGCCCCGGCGCCCTCTACCTCCTTACGGACAAGCTCTTCCAGCGGGAGCCAGATCATCCGGGATACCTCCTCCCCCGGCCGGAAAGCCGGGTGCGGATCTTCATAGAGATAGACATGCCCGATTTCCCGGTCAAAAAAACCGCCCAGCCGGATCTCCTCCCGGGTGTAGCCCAGATAGCGCAGCTGCAGCCGCTGGACATCCAGCCCGATCTCCTCCCGCATCTCCCGCAGAGCCGCCGCATCCCGGTCCTCCCCAACGTCAATGTGGCCGCCCACAGCAATATCATAGTAGTCTGGAAAATCCTTCTTGGTGTGAGCCCGCTGCTGAAACCAGACCCGCACTTCTCCTCCATTCCGGGAGACCACCCAGCAGTGGACCACCGCATGAAGAAGCCCGTCCCGATGAGCGATTTCCCGCGGGACCGCCCGCAGAGGCCGGAGCTCTTCGTCCAACTCCGTCAGCATTTCCATTCTGCCGCCGCCTTTCTGTCAATTCCCTTCTATCATACACCAAAATAAAAAATTCTGCAATCTCCGTGCCGGAAAAGTACGCCGTCCATCGTCTTGACGCCGTCCCCTGCAGTATACTATAATGGACTCATACCTCCCACTTCTCATAACCAAACATTCCTTGATAGAAGGAGGCCCTATGCCGAAACTGCGAAAAATGCTGGGAAATGTTACCGACCCTGTGGTCCAGTCTCTCATGGGCCTAATCGAAACACAAAGCAGATCCACACTGGCGCACTGGGCGGTGAACTGCGCCGCCCAGCGGTACCTGCCGATCTACGAATCCGCCTATCCCGAAGACTCGCGTCTCCGCAACGCCCTGTCCGCCGTCCAGGACCTTCTCCTGGGCTCTCGAAAGCTGGCGGACATCAAGCCCCTCCTGCGCGCCGCAGCTGGCCCGGGCCGGGAGGCCGGTGGCAACCCAGCAGCTCAGGCCGCAGCCCGAGCCGCCGCCACTGCCTGTTCCACCGTCCAGACGCCGTCCTGCGCTTTGGGCTTCACCTTCTACGGCGCAGCAGCCGCCGCTTATCATACGGCTGGCCTGTCAGCGAACGCAGGTGCTTACGACTCCCTTGCCGCCAAGGAGCTGGAAGCCCTTCTGAAATCCCTGCAAGAAATCGCCGTCCCCAACGAGCCAAACCCCGCAAAAATTTCCTGGAATTGCTGACGCCTGAAGGAACCCGCCAAAATTTCTGCCCGCCGCTTAACGGCAATCGGGTTGGAACGGCAAGCCCCTTCCTCGTCCTCCACAGCACGAAAACTCCAATCCCGTAAGGCGCTGCACCCAAAACGAAAAAGCCCCTGTTCCGATAGGACAGGGGCTTTTCGCAAATAGAAACTTATTTGAGCTCGACTTTCGCGCCGGCATCTTCCAGTTTCTTCTTCATTTCCTCAGCGTCAGCCTTGGAAACACCAGTCTTGACAGCCTTAGGAGCGTTATCAACGATCTCCTTGGACTCTTTCAGGCCCAGGCCGGTAATCTCCTTGACAGCCTTGATAACAGCGGTCTTCGCGTCGCCGATCTCGGTCAGCATAACGTCAAACTCGCTCTTCTCCTCCTCAGCGGGAGCAGCAGCAGCGCCGCCGGCAACGGTAACGGTAGCGGCAGCAGCGGAAACGCCAAATTCTTCCTCCAGAGCTTTCACCAGCTCGGAGAGCTCCAACACGGTCAGAGCTTTTACTTCTTCAATCATAGCCAAAACTTTCTCAGAAGCCATGGTAAGTACCTCCATATCATCATAATTTCATTAGGCGGCCCATTTGAAGCCGCAGCGTTTAGCAAGCTTCCTTCTGTTCCCGGATCTGGTCCAGGACCACGGCGAAGTTGCGGATAACACCGTTGAAGCCGCCGAGAACACGTGCGATAAGCACTTCCTTGGAAGGAATTTCAGCGAGTTCATTGACGCCGGCAACATCGAGAAGGTCTCCCTCCACGAAGCCAGCTTTGACGTTAAAGCCCTCTTTGACGGCTTTGGAATACTTCGCGACAATCCGGGCGGGAGCAACCGCGTCCTCCTCGGACAGCGCAAAGGCAGTGGTGCCCTCCAAATGTTTCGCGAGATCCGCGAAGGCAGTGCCCTCCACGGCGAAACGGATCACAGAGTTCTTGTAAACGCTGTAGTCCACTCCAGCTTCCCGCAACTCTTTTCGGAGCTTGGTGTCGTTGGCAACGTCGATCCCCTTATAGTCAACCAGGACGCCGGCAACCGCCTTGTCCAGCTTGGCCTTCAGGTCGGCAACCGCCTGCTGTTTTTCGAGTAATACTTTTTCGCTTGGCAAAATCTTTCACCTCCAGCATCAAATCCATAAAAAAGCCCTTCCCGCGACAGCAGGAAGGGCAAACGACTCGCTCAAACGATATAACGACTCATTTTCCGTCTTCCTCGGCGGGCGGAATTGCTTCCGTTCGGCGGCAAAGCCGCACCAGCTGTCTCAGGATTTCAGCCTTTTAATTATAGCATATCCCAAAAGGGTTGTCAACCCTTTTGGGACAAACTCTGTAAATTACGCGCCGTAGCGGGTAGGATTGATGCGAACGCCAGGACCCATGGTGGTGGCGACCACGCAGGACTTGACGTACTGGCCTTTGGAAGCGGCAGGTTTCGCCTTGACGATGGCGCCCATCAGAGCGTCAAAGTTCTCGAGGAGCTTCTCCGCGCCAAAGGAAGCCTTGCCGATGGGGCAGTGAATGATGTTGGTCTTGTCCAAACGGTACTCGATCTTACCGGCTTTCGCTTCGGTCACAGCCTTGGCGACGTCGGGGGTGACGGTACCTGCCTTGGGGGAGGGCATCAGGCCGCGAGGGCCGAGGACCTTACCAAGACGGCCGACAACGCCCATCATGTCCGGCGTAGCAATAACGACGTCGAAGTCCATCCAGCCTTCGGACTGGATCTTCTGGACGTACTCCTCGCCGACATAGTCAGCGCCGGCCGCCTGAGCGGCTTCTACATTGTTACCCTTGCAGATGACCAGGACGCGGACAGTCTTGCCGGTGCCGTTGGGCAACACGACAGCGCCGCGGACCTGCTGGTCAGCGTGGCGGGAGTCAACGCCCAGGCGGATGTGGACCTCAACGGTCTCATCGAATTTGGCTTTCGCGGTTTTGACAGCGGTCTCCAAAGCCTCGGACGCCTCAAACAGGTTGCTGCGGTCATAGGCCTTGAGGCTATCCGTATATTTTTTTCCGTGTTTCATAACAAATATCCTCCCTTAAAGTGGTTGATAGCGGAATGTTCCTCCCACAGATCGGGGGGTTACTCCACGAC
>CAKXAF010000209.1 GCA_934869045.1 uncultured Nitrososphaerota archaeon
CACAAAATCCGGCCGAGGGGCTGGGATTCGTTTGATCCCGATGACATATGCGCCCATGGCTCGGACCCGCCTGGCGAATTCCCCGCCGATATCCCCCAGCCCGACAGCCAGAATCTTCGCGCCCAGAATGGAACAGACCGTTCCTTCATCCTTCCAGCGGCCCTCCCGCTGATTATCCCGATACCGGTGGAGCTTTTTCAACAGGGTCAGCGCCATCCCCAGCATATGCTCGGCGATCCCCGCCCCATAAGCCCCGGATGCGTTGGTCAGCACTACCTTTTCCGGGAGCGCGCCGGGCCGGGTGTAAAATCCTACGCCCGCCGTGCTGAGCTGAAGCAGTTCCAGCGCAGGCAGCTTTTTCAAAAGCTCCATCGGAGGATTTCCCAGCACTACCCGAACCTGGCTCAGCATTTCCTCCGGAATTTCTCCGGCGCCATAATAAAACTGCGCGTCCGGGGCTGCTGCAGAGAGCCTTTCCCGATGGGCGGGCGTCGTTTGAAACAGAACAAGAACCGGTTCCATAAAATCTCCTCACTCTCCGTCAAAAAGCGGAGTGGACAGATACCGCTCCCCGCTGTCTGGAAACAGCACAACAATATTTTTTCCGACATTTTCCGGCTGTGCCGCCAGCTCAGCCGCGGCGTGAAGGGCGGCGCCGGAGGTGATGCCCACCAACAGACCCTCTGCTTTCGCCAGCTCCCGTGCCGCAGCGTAGGCCTCCTCATCAGTGACCGGAACCACACGGTCGATCAGCGAAGTGTCCAGAATTTTCGGTACAAACCCGGCGCCGATGCCCTGAAGGCCATGAGGCCCCGGCTTTCCGCCGGAGATCACTGCGGAATTGGCCGGCTCTACCGCAATGATCTTCGCACCGGAGCCCAAATCCCGCAGTCCCTGGGCCACGCCGGTCAGGGTCCCGCCAGTTCCTGCGCCCGCTACGAAAAAATCCACCTTTCCTTCTGCGTCCCGAAATATTTCCCGGGCCGTGGTTTCCCGATGGATCCGGGGATTGGCAGGATTCTCGAACTGCTGGGGGATAAAGGAACCGGGAATCTCCCGCTTCAGCTCTTGGGCCTTCTCAATGGCGCCGGACATTGCCCGCCGCCCCTCAGTCAGAACCAACTCCGCGCCCAGGGCAGTCAGCAGCTTCCGCCGTTCCAGACTCATGGTCTCCGGCATGGTCAAAATCAGCCGGTACCCCCGGGACGCCGCTACAAAAGCCAGCCCGATGCCGGTATTCCCACTGGTAGGCTCAATGATAGTACCGCCGGGCTTCAGCGCCCCGCTCCGCTCCGCATCCTCAATCATCGCCAGCCCGACCCGATCCTTCGCCGAACCCAATGGATTGAAATACTCCAGCTTTGCCAGGATTTTCCCCCCAAAGCCGTATTTTTTCTCATACTGGGTCAGTTCCATCAGCGGGGTGTTGCCGACCAGCTCCGTCAATGTATGATAAAGGGGCATCCGAACACGTCCTCTCCGTAAGATATTTTTATGATACTATTCTTTTTCCACGCTGTCAACCAAGTTTTTGGATAAATACAGCGCAAGATTGCATCGCTGCGGCAGGCTGCCCCTCCGGCAGCCGCCGATCCTGGTACCAGTGAACGCCCCGCTGAATATCCATCCGCTGAGCGGTCCCATATCCGCTGTGAAGCCCTACGCCCAAGCACACCATACTGCAGCGCCGCGCGGCCAGCTCCTCCGCCCGGTCGAGTATAGCGCTCCCGACCCCCTTCTGCACTCCATCCAATTTCCCCCTTGAAAAACAGCGCAAAATCGTGTATACTAAAATTATAAAAATTTGTTCGAAAGGAGGCTCCCTATGGACCGCACCATTCTCCACTGCGACTGCAACAGCTTCTACGCCTCAGTGGAATGCGTCTTCCGCCCGGAGCTAAAGACAGTCCCCATGGCTGTTTGCGGCAATCCGGAAAACCGCCACGGCATCATCCTCGCTAAAAATGAGTTGGCCAAGAAAACCGGCGTCGCAACCGCGGAAACCGTCTGGCAGGCCCTGCAAAAGTGTCCGGAACTGGTGCTGGTCCCGCCGCGTCACGGAGAATATGTCCACTTTTCCGGCCTTGTCAACGCCATTTACCAGCGCTACACCGACCAGGTCGAACCCTTCAGCATCGATGAATCCTGGCTGGATGTCACCGGAAGCCGCGCCCTCTTCGGCTCCGGTGAGGACATCGCAAATAAAATCCGCGAAACGGTTCAAAAGGAGCTGGGCATCACCGTTTCCGTAGGGGTTTCCTTCAACAAAATCTTTGCAAAAATGGGCAGCGACTATAAAAAGCCCAATGCAACCACCGTCATCACCCGGGAAAACTACCGCCAGCTCCTCTGGCCGCTCCCGGTTTCCGAACTGATTTTGGTGGGAAAAGCCTCCCGCACCGCCCTCCGGGAGTTGGGGATCTACACCATCGGTGACCTGGCCTGCACCGACCCCAGGCTCCTGACCGCCCGCCTTGGCAAGCTCGGCGGAACCCTCTCTGCATACGCCCGGGGCGAGGAGAGCAGCCCCGTCGCCTCCATGGCCGACGAGCCGGAGGAACCGAAATCCGTTGGCAACGGTATGACCTTCCGACGGGACCTGGCCACTGAAGACGATATCCGAATCGGCGTCCTCTATCTGGCTGATTCGGTGGCCGCCAGGCTGCGCCGCCATGGTCTCCGCTGCAGGACTGTTGCCGTGACCCTGAAAAACCCCCGTTTTAAATCCGTTTCCAGGCAAAAGATCCTCACCCGGTCCACCGACCTGGCCAAAACCATAGCCGAGGCTTCTTTGGAGTTGATCCATTCCTGCTGGAGCCCAACCAGCCCCATCCGTTCCATCACCATCACCGCCAGCCGCTTTCACGAATCCGGCGGCGAGCAGCTCTCCCTGCTCCAGACTGCAGAAGCCCAGGCAGACCCGGAAAAACGGGAGCGTTTGGAGCAGGCTCTGGACCGTGTCCGGGATCGCTATGGCAAACAGGCGGTTTCCTTCGGCCGCATCCTCAAGAATGACATCGGCATCGGAAAAACAGACTCTACCAATCCAAAAGGCGCCAGCGCAGAATAAACGCGCAGCGCCTCTCAGTGCTTCTTGCCGCGGTGTCCAGCGACGTACCGCCGCATCCCTTCCGCTGTTTCCTCGCTGATGACGTGTTCAATCCGGCAAGCGTCCTGGTCAGCCGTTTCAACGTCCACTCCCACCGACAGCATGAGGAATTCCTGAATCAGACGATGGCGGTTCAGGACATCCCCGGCCCGCCTGCGGCCCTCCTCGGTCAAAGAGATATCCCCATAACTCTCCTGGACGATATACCCCGCCTTTTTCAGCACGCCCATGGCGCGGGTCACACTGGGCTTGGATACCCCCAGGGCATTTGCAATATCCACAGCCCGTACACGATGCTTCTCATCCTCCAAAAGCAGGATAGCTTCCAGATAATTTTCTCCGGATTCCTGAATCTTCATCGAAAAACCTCCTTCCTCATATGTAAAAAGATGCCTGCGGCAACAGAAGCATCCGTCGCCGCAGGATCCATTGATACCATGTTATCTGAAAACAGTGTCAGTGAGAGCGTTTCTGATAGGATCCGCGTTTTCCATCCACCGACTTCCGCAAGTCAGAAATCTTCTCGTCGCTGCGCTGCATGAATTTGCTGAGCATGTCTTCAAAGCCCTTGCTGCCTTCCTGTTGACGGGGCTGAGAAAAATCGCGGGGTCCCCGGCTTCCGCCGCCGTTAAAAGACTGCCGCGGGCGCTGCTGGGACTGCTGTGGACGCTGCTGGGAGGGAGGCGGAGTATCAACCGCCCGTTTGATAGAAAGGCTGATCTTGCCGTCATCACCGATATTCAGGACACGGACCTTGACCGTTTCGCCCATGCTAATAAAATCCGTGATCTCCTTCACGAACGTCGGTGCGACCTCTGAGATATGAACCATGCCGGTTTTGTTCTCGCCAAGGTCAATGAAAGCCCCGAATTTGGTAATCCCAGTGACTTTCCCTTCATAAATTTTCCCTACTTCAAGCTGCATAAATGTCTGATGATCCTCCTTAACAGGTTGCCGCCCCATTCCGGGCGCGGCCATAATTTCCCAAAAAGCTACTGGTTTCCGGCGGCGTCGTAAAAAACCCGTTCCTCCGGAAAAATCAATCCCAACTTTTCCCGCGCCATTTTCACAATATAATCAAAATCCGAGCCGCGCTGGATCAGGCTATCCATTTCATCGTTCCGAATCTGCTGCTCCTCACATTGAGTCTCCAGAGAAGCGAGCTGCCGACGATAGGAAGAAATATCAGCCTGAAGCACCAGTAAAGAGCCTGCGACATAGCAAATCAAAGCGATTATCGCAACATTTACGATGCGATTTACTTTGCTTTTCTTAGCTTTCATCCAGCTCTGCACCACCCTTATTTTGACGCACATGTTTATTATGTTTATTATACAACATTCCGGCACGTTCTTGCAAGTGAAAGTTCTTGAGAAATGTCAGTCTTTTAAAACATTGTAACAATGAACCGAAAACGCTCACGGTTTTTCGTGCAATCCAACGAATAATTTTCCAAATTGGGAAAACAAAAACCCGGTAAATCCCATGCAGCACCGCCTTGAACAGGGCAATCAAGCCCTTAAGCACCCGAATTACCAGTTCCCCCACCGTAAAATGGTATAGAATAAAACCCAGCAGTTCCCCCAGCAGCGCATACACCCGCACTCTCCCACTGCAGAACTCCACCAAAAAGGCCAGCGTCGCC
>CAKXAF010000210.1 GCA_934869045.1 uncultured Nitrososphaerota archaeon
GGTGACTGCCGTCCCGGAACAGGCGATCATTGCCATCCACAAAGACAACTATACAACGAAGGCAATTGAAGAATCTGGGGTCTTTACGGTTGCTGTATTGACGCAACAGGCTTCAATGGAACTGATCGGTCATTTTGGATTCCAGAGCAGCCGGGATATTGAGAAATTTGATGGAGTTGCCTCGGAAGTAGATGCCAACGGAGTACGGTATCTGACTGAGTCCGCGGCCGCCTATTTTTCCTGCAGGGTGCTGCAAAAGATGGATCTTGGCACGCACTACCTCTTTTTTGCTAGGGTAGAGGACGCACAGAATCTGAGCAAGGACGAGGTCATGACCTATTCTTACTACCATGCGGTGAAAAAGGGGCTGACGCCGCCGAAAGCTTCTTCCTATCAGGCGGAGACTGCATCCAAAACGTCCGGAAAGAAAAAATTCCGCTGCAAGATTTGCGGTTATACAGTGGAGGCAGACAGCCTGCCGGACGATTTTGTTTGTCCGATCTGCAAAAAAGGCCGGGAATATTTCGAGGAAGTCACCGAATAAGGAGAAACCCGTATCCAGTTGGATACGGGTTTCTCCTATAGAAGCCGGATAAAAGCCAGAATGATGAGAAGGACGCCTCCCAAAGAAGAGAAGCCATCTGGGAGCTTTCCGGCAGTTTTTTCTCCCAGCAGCCGTCCAAGCATGACAGCCGCCGGATGGAGAAAAAGGGAGAGCACATAGAGAAATAATAGATGGTGGGAAGAAAAACCGCTGCCGAACCCGATGCCAAAGGAGTCCAATGAGAGCACAGTGCCCAGAAGCAGCGCCTCCCGAAGGGAAAGCACCTTGGAATGGTCGGCGTCCGCCTGAGTTTCATCCAAATAGACCGTGACGGCAAAAGATATTCCTGCCCAACGGAATTTCAGGTTTTTAGCGGTATCCGTGCGTTTTGCGAGAGCGGATTTCACGGCATTCTGAAAAACGGAAAGGAATCCCAACCCAAAAATGATCGCAAAACTCAACGCAGAACAGAGACCGGGTGGCAAAAAACGCTGAAATTGTGTGGAGATGGTCATGGAAAGTATCAAAATGCCAGTTCCCACTCCGCCAATCAGCAAAGCAGAAGGCCATGGAATCCGAATTCCCTTCGTACCATAGGCGAAACAAGCGATAAACGCATCAATTACCAGCGCCAGCACCAATAAAATTTCGTCGAACAATGCAACACCCCGCTTCCTTCCCGCCAGTATATGCAGGAAGGAGGAGCAGGGTGAAAGCGGCTATACCTGATAGGGAAGCAGGGATTTTAAAATCCTGCGGTCGACATTGACGTCCACTCGTACCCGGTCGCCCAAATACCCTTCTTGAAAAACATGTCCATGTTCCCGCAGACGGTTCAACAGAGTCGCGCTGCTATAGGGAAATTCCAGTGTGACCCGGCACATTCTCTCGGAGAGTGCACGCTCGATTGCCTGCAGAAGGGCATCCAGATTCTGTTTTTCCTTGGCTGAAATAAAGACGGTGTGCTCGCTCCCGACGAGCATTTCTGCATTTGGGCAGCAGTCAATTTTATTATAGACCGTAATCGTTGGAATAGCTCCGCAGCCCAGATCGTCTAAAAGTTTTCGGGTGACCTCCAGCTGTCGATCTACAGCGGGGTTGGAATAATCACAAACGTTGAGGATCAGATCCGCGTCCGCCGCCTCCTCCAGCGTGGAATGAAAGGCTTCCACCAGCTGATGGGGCAGCCGCTGGATCAGCCCAACCGTATCCACCAGGATGATCCGTTGCCCATCGGGAAGGGTCAATTCCCGTGCAGTGGGATCTAATGTTGCAAAAAGCTGATCCTGGACGTAAGCTTCCGCGGAAGTGAGCAGGTTGAGCAAGGTGGATTTCCCGACGTTGGTATAGCCGACGATTGCCACCGTAACCGTGCCGTTTTTTGTACGCCGTTTCCGGATACGGGCGCGGCTGTTGCCCAGCACCATCAGTTCTGTTTCCAAAGCATCGATCCGGCGGCGGATGTGACGCCGGTCGCTTTCCAGCTTGCTTTCGCCGGGTCCTCGGGTGCCGATGCCACCTCCCAGGCGAGAAAGCTGACGGCCAAGCCCGGTCAGCCGGGGCAGACGGTATTTTTGCTGGGCAAGCTCCACCTGGATACGGCCCTCACGTGAACGCGCCCGACGGGCAAAGATGTCGAGAATCAGGGTGGTGCGGTCAATAGCGTGAACACCAGTCTGTTCCTCAATATTTCGGATCTGGGAGCCACTGAGTTCGTCGTCCAGGATCAGGAGGTCCGCTTTTTGTTCTTCGCAGAAATCACGAATCTCCCGCAGCTTGCCTTCACCGATGTAGGTAGTATTATCCGGTGTTTCCCTGTTTTGCAGGAATTTTCCCAGAACCAACGCACCAGCGGTATCCGCAAGCTCTGCCAGTTCCGCCAACGACGCGTCCGCGTCAAAGGCGCCGGTATTCACGCAGGCCAGTACGGCCCGTTCTTGTTGCGCCCTGTTTTCGTGCATAAATCGATCGCCTCCGATCAAAAGAAGAGGGGATGGGTTACTTGGGGAGGCTGGGATGGATAGACGGTTCGCAAATTCAGTATACCATTGAACGGAGATGAATGCAAGCAAAAGATGGCATTCAAACGCGGCCTTTATTCGCCGAAATCAATATCATATCGCTTCCCGTGAGAGAGCAGACAGCCCTCTGTCAGCCTGATGCGAAGAATACAGGTATTTTCATCATCGAAATTATTGTGCCCGTTATCAATCCATTCACAGAATACCTTTTTTAATTTTTCAGCAATCTGCGCATTTTCGTCTTTTCTAAAATATCCCAGATTTGAAGCCCTGCCGTGCGCCGTAAACCATTCGCCTGAAATCGCTACCACAGGATTTTTATCAATCTGCCTCATTTTGTTGGAACAGCCATGAGTAATTACATAAAATGCTCCGTTTTCATAAAACGCGTTTACACTTCGCACATAGGGAATGCCATTTTCCTCTGTTGCCAGAGCAATCACGGTGTCCTTTCCAAACCGCTGTGCCATGATTTGGGAGGCTTCTCCGTTTAGTTTTTCCATTTGCAGCACTTCCTTTCAAAATTTCAGCGAATGGCATTTCTGGCCCATAAAATCCACTTGGACCGGTCCAGCGGATTAACACCGCGCCGCTTGGCCACTGCCCCTAATTCCAATGGACACTCCTGATATCCGGAAAAGCGGGAGGAGAACATCCCTTTTCCGGAGCTCATGGAACGAAAGGCTATGGGGTATTCCAGTGAAGTAGATGCAGGGACTTCTGCTTCAAGGGTAAACACGCCGTTGGAAATGACTGGGCTGTCAAATTTACCGCGCATTGACAAAATATCCCCGATTACCCGGCCCAGCAGATCTTCGCCAGCTGAGAGCCGCAAGGTCATCACCGGTTCCAGCAAAGTAGAGCCGCATTTTGTCAGCCCATCCAGCAGGGCCACCGGCGTGGCAACAAAAAAGTCCAGAGGATGCGTGTGAACGGTATGATGCTCGCCATCAATCAGCGTGATTTTGGCATCCGTTACCTCCCAGCCGTAGATGCCCTGTTTGAGATTTTGAAAAACGCTGGTGCGGATGTGGTTTTGATACCGGTAAAAGAGCTGTTTTTCCTTTATAACAGAGGAATAGACGATGCCGCTGCCGCGGGGGAGAGGCTCGATGGCCAGTTTGACTACTGCCCAGCAGGGCTTGGGCATGGTATAGCTCTCAAAGCCAGTCCCTGCGTGGGAGGGTGTTTCCTTATAGATAACCGTTGGTTTGGAAAAGGCGGCAGCCAATCCATACCGCTCCTGAATCAGTTCAGAGAGGATCTCCAGCTGGATGACGCCCGTGATTTTGAGGTGCAGCTCTCGCTCCTCCGGAAGCCAGAGAAAATCCAGAAGGGGGTCCTCCTCGGAAAGCTCCCGCAAAGCCGTTACCAAGGAGGAAAGCTGCTCCTCTTTCTCCGGATAAACCTGAACCTGGAGCAATGGAACCGCCAAATGACAGGCGCGCTCTAACGGCGGTAGACCAATCACGTCACCGGTTTTCGCTTGGGAAAGGCCGTATACTGCACCGATGTCTCCGCCGTGAATCTCTCCGATATCCTGGGACTTTGCGCCGAAAAACCGGCGAATCTGGGTGATTTTTTCCGGCTCTGCCGATTCATCCACGCCCTGTACCGGCACGGCGTCCCGGTTTCTCAGCGTCCCGCCAAACAAGCGGATATGAGCCGCCTTTCCCATGGCAGGATCATGGTCAACCTTGTAAATGATACCGGATAGAGGAGCGCTGTTGTTCTGTATGGACGGAGGCAGGTATTCCAGAATCGCATCCAATAGTTCGCCGCAGCCGGCGCCGGTTTTGGCGCAAATGGATAAAACCGGTACAATTTCGCCGGAACGGGTGTATTTCCGAAGGGTTTTCCGCAATCGTTCCTCTGAAACCGGCTGTTCTTCCAAAAGGCTCTTTTCCATTTCCACATCGATTTCTGCAAGGGTTAGAAGTACTTCTTCCTGAAAATCCGGATCCGGCCATTGACGTTGAGTGACGGAGCAGCATTCCTGTCCTTCCAGGATCGGTTGGGATAAGGGAAGAAAGGAGCCGTCCAGCTCCTGATGGATCTGTGTGAGCACCCTCCGGTTGTCGCTTCCCAACCGGTCCAACTTGTTGATCACCAGAAGAGCCGGTATGTGAAGGGCACGCAGCGCCTGCCAATACTGCTTGGTCTGAGCC
>CAKXAF010000211.1 GCA_934869045.1 uncultured Nitrososphaerota archaeon
CACCGACGCCGGCCAGATCCTTTTCAATAAAGGTGCTGCCCGGGATTCCGCGGCGGCGTCCACCACCAGTCTGGATATAATAAATCTTTCCAAGACGGCCGCTTTGGATAACCTCTTTGATTTTTTGCATACGGCTGTCATAGCGGGGTTGAAATCCTACCGTAAGGATGCGGCCGGTCTCCTTTTCGGTGTGCCGGATAGCGATGGCGTCCTCCAGGGTGACTGTCATCGGTTTTTCCAGCAGAACGTGGCATCCGGCCCTCATCGCCGCAATGGCGCAGACTGCATGAGTGGTATTGTAGGTACAGACGCTGACGGCATCCAGATTCATGGAATCCAGCATTTCTTGGGTATTGTTGAAATCCTTTGCGCCGGTCAGCCCATGCCGGTCCAGAAACGCACGCGCTTTGCCGTCAATAATATCGGCGCCTGCGACAATCTCAACATCGTCCATTTTCAGATATGCTGCCGCATGGGAATTTGCGATTCCGCCGGTCCCAATAATTCCGATTCGAAGCTTTTTCATAATCTCCCTGCCTTCATATTGCTGTTAATATGTACCGCTCTGGTTATGCGGACATCTTCATTATAAAGTGTTTTGCGATGCTTTGCAAGAGGCATTCTGCTATTCTTCAGCTTTTTGTGTGAATCTGCAATCTATATACTGGACGATCTGCTGAAATCCGAAAAAAGACTTCCCTTTTCGGAAAGTTTGCGCTATTCTGGTAGTGGGACTGAAAGCCCATACAGAGAATATTGGCAAGTATTCGCCGCAGAAAAGGAAATTCCTCGTACGGTTGTGGGAGGTGTTTCCCTGTCCCGCATGATTATTGGAAGCAATTGGCTTGCTGGGTGGAGTCACCGCAGCCCGGCCGCAGACCATATGATCGAGCAGCGCCACCACAGCCCGGAAACCATTGTCCCCATGCTTGAGACATTTTTAAACGCTGGAGTGGATACCATAATGGCGCCCTTTACCGCTGTTCCCCAAATTCTCCGCGCTGTAAGAGAGGCAGAGGAAAAGAAAGGCCGAAAGATGATTCTGGTGGATACTCCCTGGTTCAACGTTGATGATACCCCCACAGCCCGTAGAGAAGCGGAAACGGCGATCCGGAAAAGTCGGGAGGCTGGAGCCACCTTCTGCCTGATTCATCATTCTACCGCCGAGAAGCTGGTCAACAAAAACACCCAGACTATCGACCGTCTGGATGACTACACCAAAATGATCCGCGACGCTGGGATGATCCCAGGCCTGTCGGCGCATATGCCGGAGCTGGTTGTTTACAGCGATCTGAACGGCTATGATGTAGAAACCTACATCCAAATTTACAACTGCATGGGCTTTTTGATGCAGGTGGAGATCGAAACGGTCAACTCCATCATCCGCAGCGCCAAAAAGCCCGTCATGACGATTAAGTCCATGGCAGCCGGGCGCTGTACGCCCTTCGTTGGGTTAAACTTCTCCTGGGCAACCCTACGGCCCTGTGATATGGTCACAGTCGGCTGTTTCAGCGCAGAAGAGGCGCAGGAGGATATCAATATCTCCCTGGCCGCTCTTGGCCAGCAGGAGCTGCAGCTGGGGATCCGCCATAGTCCCAATCCCAACCAGGCCGCTTTTGGAAAGACTGAGTAAACCGATAACCCCGTCTGCCGCCCCTTCTTTTGGAGACGACAGACGGGGTTGTTTCTGACGAAATTTTAAATGGGTTTTCCTGCCAGAATCTCCTGATAATCGCGATAATTTTCGGCGAGAAGCCGGGGAGTATCCAGACCGTAAGGACAGCGGCTGCTGCATTGGCCGCAGTGCAGACAGTCCTCGATCTTCCGCATTTTAGCCTGTCCTTCTGCCGTCAGCTGAGCTGCAGAAGGGGCACGACGAATCAAAAGCGACATTCTGGCGCAGTTATTGATCTCAATGCCAACTGGACAGGGCATACAGTATCCGCAGCCCCGACAGAATTCTCCGGCCAGCTGTTTTCTGTCACGCTCAATCACTTCCTGGATTTCCGGAGTCATTTGCGGTGGGTTGTCTACGTAGGAAAGAAATTCGTCGAGCTCCCATTCCCTTTGGACGCCCCAAATAGGGAGTACATGCGGAAACCGATCCAGATAGGCGTAGGCAGCAGCGGAATTGGTGATCAGGCCGCCGGAAAGCGCCTTCATTGCCAGAAAGCCCATTCCCCTTTGCCCGCAGGCCTCCACCACATCCAGATCCTTTTCGCTGGCCAGGTAGCTGAAGGGAAACTGCAGCGTATCATACAGGCCGGATTCGATCGCCTCCATCGCCACAGAGAGACGGTGGTTGGTAATGCCGATAAATCGGATTTTTCCCTGCCGCTTGGCTTCCTGCATCGCTTCATAAAGTCCCGTTCCATCGCCGGGTTTCGGACAGAAATCCGGATTGTGAAATTGAAAAATGTCCACATAATCCGTGCGGAGCCGACGCAGACTGGTTTCTAGATCGTTCCAAAACCCTTCGGTTGTAACGGAAGGCGTCTTTGTCGCTAAAAAAATCCGGTTTCGAACACTGTGGAGAGCATGTCCAATTTTTTCCTCACTGTCTGTGTAGCTGTGAGCGGTGTCGAAAAAGGTGATTCCCTTCTCAAAGGCCTTGCAAAGCAGAACCTTTGCTTCTGCCAAGGAAATGCGTTGGATCGGGAGCGCGCCAAATCCGTTTTTATTGACGGTGATCCCTGTTCTTCCCAATAGGACTTGTGACATAAAAACCCTCGTTTCTGAATAAACGTTGCTGCAGGTGGAGTTAATGTTGATCTTCTCCGTTGTCCCGGGCATTTTTCCGGGTTAGTTTCAGATGCTCCCTGATCCGGTCCAGTGCGTCGTTCTGACGTGCGGACGAAAGGTTTGGGAATGCCTTCAACAGCCTCCTGTGGAGCCAGCCGTTGCCCTTTGCGGCAGCGGCTGCATTTTTACGCCTTTCTTCCACAAACTCCCGGAGGGAAATGCCTTCCGGCAGACGGTACTGATCCAGCCGTGCCTCCAAGGAGGCACGGGATTCTTGAGTCTTCTCCCGCATCTCTGCACGAATCTGTCCAGCAGCCGCTTCGGTGCGGGACCGAATCTCTTCGAGGATCCGCTGAATTTCCTGAAGCTTGCCCTTGAGGATGAGGATGGAGCGTACCGTGACAAAGGTGTCCGCCAGAAAAACTGCGACGATCCCGGCACTGAGCCATGGCAACAGGTCGGAAGGCAGCCTTCCGACCATATTGGAAAGCCACGGATGCAGTACCCGCAGCAGCACAACACAGAGTCCGCCAAACATCAGGGAGTTGAGCAGGCAGACCCGTCCATTGATTTGAAACCTGTAGCGGGAATAATCCCACCACTTCATGTGAAACAGCTTTTCCAGCAGGACGGAGGTCAGATATTCCAGAACCGTCGTGACCACCATTCCCGAAAGGAAGAGAGCCGTCAAACTGCTCTCCGCGGAACGGAGCAGCCAAATGACCAAAACAGCGCCGACCCCATAAACTGGGCAGACCGGGCCGTTCAAAAAACCACGGTTAACGAATTTCCGGCTCCCGATGGAGCAATAGGCTGTTTCACAGGCCCAACCCAAAATACTGTAGGCAGTGAAATATAAAAACCATTGGCAAGCCGTTTTCATGTACGTCCTCCCCCTATTCGGCTTTCGCATTGGCCAGCATGAGTTTGATTCGATTCTGCTGGTTAACGGCGCTGGCGCCAGGGTCATAGTCCACAGCGACCAGGTTAGCATCCGGATTCTGCTCTTTGATGGAGCGAATCATCCCCTTAGCGACGATATGGTTGGGCAGACAGCCAAAGGGCTGTGTACAGATGACATTGAGAACGCCCTCATCGATCAACTCCAGAATTTCAGCTGTCAAAAGCCAGCCTTCGCCCATTTTGACGCCGTGGCTGATGTAGGGCTCAGACAGGGTTACCGTTTTGTCAAAAGGCGTCTGAGCCTGAAAAACGCCCTGACGCTCAATGGCGGCAATGACGTCTTTCTGTTTTTTCAGCAGGTAGCGGTAAGCAAATTGGGAAATTTGGTATTTGGTGCGGCTGCCTCCATAAAGCTTCTGGTCTACCAGGCCATTATAAACGCAGTACATGCAGAAGTCTAACAACCCTGGAACAACAACCTCCGCACCCTCAGAGAGAAGAAAGCTCTCCAGGTTGTTGTTCCCCAGCGGCGAATATTTTACATAGATCTCCCCGACGATGCCAACGCGGATCTTCTTTTCCCCTGTTTTGGGGATTTTAGCGAAGTCGGCGAGGATTTCGTCGTAAAATTTTTGAATATGGCTGTAATGAACGATCCGTGTAGAGGCAAACTCATCCAGAAGCCGCTTCTGCCAGCGGTTTACCATTGCCTGGGTGTCCCCTTTCTGAACCTCGTAGGGGGTGCATTGATTGGAAAGCAGGGTCAGAAGATCCCCCAGCAGGACCGCATAAAGAAACTGAATGATTAACGGCAGCGTTAGTTTAAAGCCGGGATTGGATTCCAACCCGCCGAAGCTAAGGGAAATCACCGGAATGTGGCCGTAGCCGCTTTTTTCCAGGGCCTTGCGGAGAAGGTGAATATAATTGGAAGCACGGCAGCCTCCGCCAGTCTGGGTAATCATCAGGGCCACTTTGTCCAAGTCATATTTTCCGCTTTCCAGCGCGTCGATGAACTGGCCGATAACCAGCAGAGCGGGATAACAGGTATCGTTATGGACGTTGCGCAGCCCTTCATTG
>CAKXAF010000212.1 GCA_934869045.1 uncultured Nitrososphaerota archaeon
TCCCGGCACAGCTCAGCAAAGCCTCCTCCGATCCCCCGCAGGAAAGACTCCGGCAAAAGGCGGAAAGCCTCCGGAAAAGTTCCTCCCGCAGGGCGGGCGGCATACGGAAAAATCCACTGTCCTCCAGGAAGGGCATAGCCGCTGCCGCCATCCGCCGTGCCGAAACCGGCTGCTGCAAAGTGGGCATCGCATCCGGTTGAAGCTCCGCTCCTTCCAGGGAAAACAACGGAATTTTTCCATCCAAGCCGAACAGCAGATCCCTTTTTACGACAGGAGTTCCTTCCGGCACCTGCCTCAGTTCTTCCAGAAGCTCCCGGGAAACCGTTATACTGTCGGGCAGTCCGGGAATCTCCTCCAGCGCCAGGGTAATCAGCCTTCCTGGAAAAGCCAGATTTACAGTCCGCCGGAATTTGGAATGCACAGTGCCCCAGACCTCCGGTATGCCCAGAAAATCTTGGGCCAGCCGCATTTCCAGAGCCGTTTTCACAGCGCAAGCAGCAGCGCCCGGATATGCCTGGCTAGAACCTGCTCCTCGTTGGTCTGGATCACCCAAATGGAAATCCCGCTGTCCGCTGTGCTAATGCGCCGATCTTCGCCCCGATATCCGGTGTCCTCCAAAAGGCGCGGACGGAACAGTGCCAGGCCTTCGCACACCATTTTCCGCAAAACCTGGCTGTTCTGCCCGATCCCCCCAGTGAACGCAATGGCGTCAAGGTCCCCCAGATAGGCGGCGAACATACCGATGTAGCCGACGATCTGATCCACAAAGGCCCGCACAGCCAGATCTGCGCGAGGATCTCCCGCCTCCCGGGCATCCAGAACCTCCCTGAGATCGTTGCTCACCCCGCTCAGCCCCAAAAATCCGCTCTGGGTGCAGAGAATTTCCATCACACGCTCCAAGCTTCCGCAGCGCCTGACCAGTTCCGGCAGACAGCAGACGTCGAAATCGCCGACCCGGTTGTTCTGAAACAGGCCGGTCTGCGGAGTAGCGCCCATGCTGGAAGCAATACTTTTCCCATCCCGGATGGCGCAAAGTGAGGAGGAACCGCCCAGATGGATGGAGATGACCCGCTTCGCGTCCGACTCCAGTTCCTGCATCCGGCCGGCTATGTACTCATGGCTGGAACCATGAAAGCCGTACCGCCGGATACCCCACTCCTCTGCCCACTGCCAGGGAATTCCATAAGCGGTCCGAAAGGCCGGAATATCCGCATGAAACGAGGTCTCAAACCGCACCGCCTGGCAAAGGGCCGGATACCGCTCCCGCAGGTTCCGCATCAACTCCAGATAGACCGGGTTGTGGGCCGGCGCATAGGGGACAAACCGCTCCATGGCCTGAAGGAGCTCCTCATCCACCAGACGCGTGCCGCTCAGGGGACCGCCATGCACCGCCTTAAATCCAACCGCATCCAGTTCCTCCAGGGAAGAAAGGACGTCCTCCTCCCGCATCAGCCGGATACAAAGCTCAAAGGCCTCCGTGCAGTTCCTGCAGCGGCAGGGACCCTGAAGTGTCCCGGATGGCAGGCGGAGGCGGTAAGATCCATCGCCGCCGATCCGCTCCACCATACCGGAAGCCGTGACTGCTTCTCCGTTCCGAAAGTCGCAAAGCTGAAACTTAAAGCTGGTGGTACCCAGATTCAAAAGCAGGAGCCGCTGGCATTTCATGACCTTTCCTCATTTCTGATAGGTTTCTGCGAAGGCCTTCAGCGCCTTTTCAAAGCACTCCATGGGCACTCGTGCGCTTCCTGCGCCGATCAGCCCGCCTTCGTGGTTGAACATTCCGCCGTGGATTTCCGGAGCGATTCCGGTTTTCAGCACCTTTCGAATGTCGATGCCTACGGGCAGAAAATCAAAGTCCAGGTTGGGAATGGGGAAATTGTGGTTCTTCCCGATACAGATCTCGCCCATTTCCCGAGTAAGAGCAATGGCGTCCTTCAGCTTCATCCCCCGCAGACTGCAGACGGTGGGACTAGCAGCGGCAGCCAATCCGCCCATGCCGTAGCACTCCACGACGCAGCTGTCCCCAATCCAGGGGAGCTGATCCTTCTCGCTGTACTGGCTGGAGGTATAGCGGCCCTTCATCATCGGCGCAGGGGCAGTAAACCACTGGTCCCCAAGGCCGGAAACCTTGATGCCGAATTCCAGAGCGTTGCCGCAGACCGCAGTGACCATAGTGGAATAGGGGATCCCGCTGGCGGCAAGCAGAGCGCTCCGGGCTGCACCCTGGCCAAAGCAGTGGAAAAATCGCGGCGTATCCACGATATATTCCATAGCGGCAAGCAGTTCCTCTCTGGGCGCGTCTGTTTTCAGCATATCCAAAACGATCCGCTTAAGGAAAAGCAGGTCGGAGGCCGTCTGACGGGTGTGGTTCTCATCGCCCATCTGCATGCTCTCCGCCAGGATCGGCTTGAGGGGAAGGCCGCCCCGGGCCCGGATCATTGCCCGGATCACCGGAAAGAGATCTTCCCGCATATGCCGCAGATTTTCGGCGATTTCCGGGCTGTAAAGCCCCCAGCCGCAGAAGCCGCCTTGGAAAGGACCTTCGGCCGGGAAGGTAGCCGCCCGGGTGCCATTGGCGCGGTCCTCTGTCACGATCATGGCCACAGATCTGGTGATGATGCCGGTGCCAGCGCCCACGGTATTGTGATCCAGGGCACTTTCGATCTGAATTTTCCCGGATTTAATGAGCGCTACCGCTTCTTCTTCGTTCTTCGCCCATCCTTCAAAAAGCACGCCACTGACCATACCCCGTTTGTGGAGCATACACATATCCTCATAAGCCACCGGCGGGCCGGAATGAAGGATCATATGATCGGTCAATCCGTCGATGACCTCCCCGGCCGGAAGGATGTCGGTCCACACCGGATCCGAATCAACCAGGCGGGATACAGCCAGCTCGTTGGCTGCGGAAATTTTTTCACGGATATCCATGATTCTCAGCTCCTTTTCACTCATAGCAGGCCGTCCAAAAGGGAGGCGATCTCCTTCTTCTGCTGGACAGGAGGCCTCCATTCCAGTTGAACAGCTTTCACGTTCTGCGCGGTCAGAGCTTCATAAAAGGAAGCCAGGCCGATATTGATGATCCGCGGCTTCTTGCAGCAGCAGGATTTTGATGCAGCATTGTTCGGCATTTCTCATTTTCCCCTTTCCGCGAGCTTTGCCATCATGGCGCTGGCAAGCCGGGAACTCTGATAGTTGCTGGGCATGACCAGAACGCCTGCCTTCCGCAGAAGCTCCGTTTTTTCCGCAATGTTCTGCGGATCCTCACGGGAACCGCAGATGCTGGAAATTACCACCAGCTTTTTCCCCCTGGCCAAAACCGAATCCTCATAGGCGCGGACAAAAGGCGTGATCGGATCCGGATGAACGCCGGGGCCGGTGATAAAATCCAGGAGGACCACTGCGGTTTCCGGATCCTCCAGTTCCTGATAAAACCGATTGAGCCGCAGGGCCGGTTCAAAGACCGGATGGGGCGCATCTGCTGTAAAATCCTCCGCGCCCAGGTCCAGTATGGTGTTTTCCCGGCTCTTTCGATGGTCGGGCAACTTCCGGGCATACTGGTTTTCCAGATTGGTGTAAAGCTCCGCGCCGGGATTGTGGCGGCTGAAATAGATCAGCCCCTCTTCGGTAAAGGTACCGCCGCAGTACAGCCCTCGGAAATATTTTTGCTCCGGCCCCAACAGGGACAGTTCCTTCTCCGCCAGGCGGTTGATCTCCTCATCCGTGAAACCGATTTCCGGCGGCTCACCGCCCAGAAGGCGAATAGCATTCAGCGCCGCTTCCTCCAGACTGTAAGAACCTTTTGTACGATGCCCGGAGAAAAGTTCCTCGCCCCCTCCCAGAAAGACTGCTGTCACGGGTTTTGTCAAGGAATCCGCCGCGGTTAGAATCTTCTCCATGACGGCAAGATCCGCCAACTTGGAGACAAGGACAATCACCTTGGTCTCCGGGTCTGACTCCAGCCGCTTCATCCCCTGAAGCATGGAAATACCGCCGATCTGAGGATAAAGATCCCGTCCTCCAGTTCCGATCAAAGTCGACACGCCCCAGCCGCACTTTTCAATGATGCAGGCCACCTCCTGAGCGCCGCTGCCGGATGCCCCCACGATTCCGATGGGTCCGGGCGCGATAATGCTGCCCGCCGCCAGCGCAACGCCGCCGATAAGCCCAACGCCGCAGTCCGGCCCCATGACCAGCCGTCCTTTTTCCATGCCCAGCCGCTTCAGCTCCAACTCATCCTCCAAAGAAACATTGTCGCTGAAAATAAAGACGTCCAGCCCCTTCTCCAGAGCTTCTTTTGCCTCCGCTGCAGCGTATTCTCCCGGCAGAGAAATTTGAACCAGGTCGTAGGGGTCTTCCTCCAGGTCAATTTCCCGAAGGTTGTGGTAAATGTTCCCTGTATCCGCGCCGGATTTATGATCCAGGATATCCTGGGCAAGCTGTACCGCCTCCCGGCACTTTTCTTCCGCATCCGCCCGGACCGCGATCACCAGATCGTTGGCGGTAACGCTGTCCGTGAGAACAAAGCCAAGGGTTTCCAGAAGTTCGCAGTTAGCCGGCGTGGCCATCTGCACCTCCGCCGCCTGAATCCCCCCCAGCTGCTTGATTCGGTCACCGACAGACATCAGGCTCACTGAGTC
>CAKXAF010000213.1 GCA_934869045.1 uncultured Nitrososphaerota archaeon
GTTTTGGCCGGCGCCAAAGTAAATGTGCGGGATATTCTGGACACGCTCCACGCCTTTATTTCTCAGAATGCCTACCAGTATTTGATGCGGGCAGTTCCATCCGGCGACGCCATAGGCATGCAGGCGGAAGACACGGAAGGAGCTGGTTTGGCGGAACTTCTTCGAGGGAAGGAGGAAATTCCGGAACTGCTCTCGGTCGAAGGGAAAAGGTATGTGGTACGGCAAATTCCTCTGAATATCGATCAAATTCAGCTCATCGCTTATCTTCCGCAGGACGTTCTTTATCAGGAGTCCAACCGGATTCAGTTTTTATTTCTGCTTTTGAACTTTGCGGCGGTTCTGGTTCCCGTTTTGATGATGATCGTGTTCCGGCGGACCATCGAATATCCTCTTTCCCAAATCGTGGGGGCGCTGTCTCAGCTGGAACACGGCAATTACGACTACCGCCTCCCCCAAGCAGGAACCGTGGAATTTCAGTATGTATTCGGCGCATTCGGCCATCTGTCCCAGCAGCTGAAAAACTTGATTCAGGAGGTCCTGGAGAAGAGGCTTCAGATTCAGGAGGCACAGCTGAGGCAGCTCCAGGCGGGAATCAATCCACACTTTCTGTTTAATAGTCTTTATATCGGGTATCGAATGGCAAAATCGGGGGATACTGAGCGGACCGCGCAGTTTTGTATGTACCTGGGAAATTATTTTAAATATACCACGTATCTGAACGATGATTTTATGGAGCTTTCCAAAGAAATGGAGTTTGTGCGGAATTTCCTGCTTCTGAACCAGATGCGGTTTCCTGAACGGCTCCAATTTGAGATTACGGTGGAGGAAGGGCTGGAGGAGTGGCTGGTTCCCAATCTGATGATTCAGCCCCTTGTCGAAAATGCGATCAAGCACGGCGTGGAGAAGAGTCTGGAACCCTGCACGGTCATCCTTTCTGCCGTAAGGGAGGGAAGGGGAATCCGGATTTCAGTGGAGGATGACGGAGGCAGCGTCCGGGAGGAGGATCTTTCGGAATTTTACCAAAAAGTGAGCGTTTCGCCCAGCGAAGAAAGGGGCTATGGCCTCTGGAACATTCAGCGGCGGCTGAAGTACCTTCATGCGGAAGGGGAGGGCCTTCGCTTTGAGATCCCCCGGCCTGGACATTTGCGGATATCCTTTTTTCTGGAAGAACATGCCGGAAAGGATGAAAAGCAGTAGGAGGGGAAGAGGATGTATCATCTTTTGATCGTGGACGATGAGACGGCGATTACGGACGGCCTGGAGGAGGTTCTGCTGTCGAGCGGCTTGAATTTGATCGAGGTGCGGAAGGCATATTCGGCCAGACAGGCTCTGGAGCTGTTTCAAAAGAGACTTTTTGACATTGTAATTTCCGATATTCGGATGCCGGGAATGGATGGGCTGAAGATGGTGGAGGAGATGCAGAAATACTGGCCGGATGTCCGTGCGGTATTTTTGACGGGTTTTCGCGACTTTGAGTTTGTGCGGCAGGCTTTGCGGTTAGGATCCATGGACTATTTGCTTAAGCCGGTGGAGGATGAGAGGCTGATTGAATCCATCGGCAAGGTGATCCGCTCTCTGGATCAGGATACCGAAAGGGCGCTGGCCTCCTGCCGCCTTCGGGAATCCGTGACCGAATACTCTCTGGAAAAGCAGCAGGACTATTGGAAAAGGGTACTGCAGAGAAAAGAGGATTTTTCTATCCAGCACAGGAAATTGGACTTTCCCTTTTATTCTATTTCATTATCTCCGGATAAACCGGTGACATCTTTTGCGGTTTCCTACAGACAAACCGGCCATTGCTCGGTTTTCGACTGCCATATCAGCCTGATGCATGCGCTGGAGAAAGTAGGGGGAGGTCCGGCGGGTGTTGCTGGCTGTATATGCGGCACCCATGTTTCGCTGTTTCTGATTCAGAGCGGTCTGGAGGCGGCTGCGAAAAAACTGGAAGAACTGCAGAGCTTTTTTTGCGAACAGATGCAGCTCCTTTTTTCAATCGGGCGGAGCGGGCCTGTTGATTGGGAACAATGGCTGGACGAAGTACGTAGGCTGCTCAGCCAGATGGAGAAGATCGACAGCGGAACAATTCTTTCGCCTGGGATGGATTCAAAAGCGGTTTTGGAGATGCAGGGAGGCTATATTATAAAAGCGGTGGAAGAGTATGTGCAAAAACATCCGGAAGAAGATCTTTCTCTTTCTGCACTGTCCATACGGTTCCATATGAATCCTTCCTATCTTTCCCGCTTGTTCCGACAGGTGACCGGAGGACAGCTTTCCGCTTATATTACGGATAAGCGGATGGAATACGCCAAAGAACTGCTGACGGCTACGGATCTGCGGATACACGATGTTGCCCGGAAGTCCGGATTTGACAATCCGAATTATTTCTCCCGCGTCTTTCGGGAAAAGGAAGGCATGCTTCCCAAAGAATACCGGCAGAAAAACGCGGAGTGTTAAAAGACAGTGCCAAGCGATCTGCTGTCTTTTTGGAAAGATTCCGATACTGGGTCAAAAAGGATTTGCCCTTCAGCAGATATGCCAGACTTATTTTGAAAAAACGGAGTCATCGCCTGGGTCTTTCAGGTTGATAACTCCGCTTTTTTGATTCTGCCTTTTTCCATCACCAGACATGCAGGATCTTCGGACACAGGTAATAACCGGCAGCAGCATAATACCGCCGATGCACTGGAGTTTTCTCTGCGCACCATCTTTGACCGTGCCTTTTTGGTATTATTGACGATTCTTTGCAAATAGACTGAAAAACGTCCTGTAATTTTAAGCGTTTTTATGCTATAATAATAAAAACATCTATATATTTTTTGCAAGGGGGTCGAATATGTATTCACTGATCATCGCGGACGATGAGTATATGATGCGAAATGGGCTGACCAAAATCGTACAGTGGGAAAAGCAGGGCTTTACCCTTAAGGCCGTCTGCTCGGACGGTGCAGAGGTGATCGACCAGCTGCGCTCAGAGCCTCCGGACATACTCCTGCTGGATATTCGGATGAGCTGTGTTAACGGGTTGGAGGTTGCAAAATTTGTCAGCGAAAACGCTCTTCCCGTAAAAGTGATCCTGCTGAGTGGATATCGGGAATTTGAGCTTGCTCAGGAGGCTCTCCGGTACCATGTATACCGCTATCTGCTCAAGCCAATTTCTGTCCCTAAGCTGAAAGAGGTGTTTGCAGAACTGAAAGAGGAGTTGGACCGGCAGAATGTGGTGGAGGAAGCGCTGCAGTATCGAATGGATTGTTACCGGCAGATGGTGGACTATGAGCGGGAGCGGTTCCTCTGTGACGTGCTGCTGGGGTCGCTGCGTTCGCCGGACGAATTGGAGATGCGCCTGCAGTTCGTCGGATGGAAGGACGAGCAGCCTTTTTCCCTGTATCAGATCGAATTCACCAATCCGGGCCAGCTGGAGAAACTGGCAGCCGAGTACGGTTCACAGGAAATCCTGGATCAGATTTATCACCTCCTCAACAGCTTCGATCAGCGGGTGCGCTTCTATTCCATCGAAAGTACTCTGCCCCAGATGAAAGGGATGTTCCTATGGAACGGGGAGGCTGGCGCGCTTCCGGATCCGGCGGTTTTGGAATCCCTGATTTCGCAGATGTTTGTACAGATGATGGGGGTAGATGCCCAAACGCATCGGATCCAATATTTCGAAAACATTCAGCAGATGGTTCACTACCAGCAGGACATCTGCCGACAGATTGTCTCTGAAGACTTTGCCTGCCGGATTCGGGAACAGAAAAAGTTGATTCGAACGCTTGTCAGTGAAAATGAATGGGAAAGCGCGGGGTCCGCTCTTGTCTCTTTTGTCAACCAGGCAGGGATGAGGGGCATCGCCTATGCCAAAAATCAAACCATTCTCCTGTTTTCCGTCATTATGGAGCATTTGGATGAGCTGGCGGATGCAGAGCACCGCGACATGGAAATCTCCTTTCTAAGTTTGGCCCATATTACCGACGAAGCCGGTCTGATCTGCTGGGGGCAAAGTACGCTGCGGTCTCTGCGGGAACTGGTACCCAAAACGTCCAAAACCGACGAGGGCAGCTGCATCACCAAATTGAAGCGATATATTGGGCAGCATTATGCGGAAGATATCACCCTCAGCGATGCCGCCGAGAGCGTTTATCTGCATCCGATCTACGTCAGCCGGCTGTTCCGGGAAAAAACCGGGCAGACGTTCACCGAATATTTGACGCATGTCCGGATCGAAGCGGCAAAGGCTCTTCTGGAACAACGTGAGAAATATGTTTATGAGATCAGCGAGGCGGTAGGATACCATAACCTGAAATATTTTTATAAGGTTTTTCGGAAGGTCACGGGGCATTCCCCCAGTGAATATCTGGAAAAAGGAAAGTAGCGGATAGCAATGAAATGGAACGGCGTTCTCCAGTGTTTCAGTAACCGGCATTTTGCAAGGCTCTTTTTGAAAAATACAGCCATGTTTTTTTTCAGTACCCTTTTCAGTATGATTCTGTCCCTGTCCACCATCTATCTGTTCAGCAGCCGGCTCCTGATCAAGGAGGTGGACGCTGCCAACCTGCGCAGTGTGGAGAATATGCAGGGGACCTTTGAGCGGCTCTGTGAGGAGACCGAATATGATACCATGACGATGTCCCTATAC
>CAKXAF010000214.1 GCA_934869045.1 uncultured Nitrososphaerota archaeon
GTGAAATTCGTGAAGCTTACATGAATTTTATGAAAAAACATTGCTTATATTCCTAAATTTTTAAATAATAGCTAGATTATTTTGTGTAATTGTGTTATACTAGAGCTACAGAAGAAGTTCCGCAGAATTTCTTCAAGTGGAATAGGAGGCATGATTATGAACACAGCTTACGTCGCAAGAAAGGTAACACTCACCGATTCTTTTAAAGAGCGCGCCGAACAAAAACTTAAAAAACTGGACAAATTTTTTGATGACGTAAAGGCGCAGGTCACCGTTTCCACCCAGAAGGAACAGGCCAGCGTCGAACTCACCGTATGGGCCAACGGCATGATTTTCCGTGCGGAGGCTCAGGATGCCGATAAGCTGGACGCTTTGGATGAGGCCATCGAAAATCTGATTCGCCGCATCCGTAAAAACAAGACCCGGCTTCAGAAGAAGGTCAAGGAGTCCGCGTTTGAGGTCCCGGCGGAGAGCGTGGCTGAGGAAGTCGACTACGATGTCATCCGAACCAAGGAAGTCCCGCTCCGGCCCATGAGCCTGGACGAAGCGATTCTGCAGATGAATATGCTGGGGCACAGCTTTTTTATGTTTCTCAACGGCGAAACCGGCGACGTCAATGTCGTTTACCGGCGCAATGCGGACGGCTACGGCGTCATTGTGCCGCAGAGATAAAAGCCTTTGCAAACGCCGTGATTTGTGGTACAATAGTGGGAGCGGAAAACCGCTCCCATTTTTGATGTAAGGAATAACGTGTATGAATACTTTTACCTATGTTGCGCCCTGCCATTTTGGCCTGGAAAGCGTTCTGGCCGGGGAGATACGCCGCTTGGACGGGCAGGAAGTTGCGGCCTCCGACGGCAGAGTTTCCTTTTCCGGGGATTTCAACCTGCTGGCCCGGGCAAACCTCTGCCTTCGCACGGCAGAGCGGGTTCTTATTCTGCTGGGGGAGTTTGAAGCGCGGAGCTTCGCCGAGCTGTTCGACCAGGTGCGCGCCCTGCCCTTTGAGCAGTTCATCGGCCGCCAGGACGCCTTCCCGGTCAAGGGGCACTCCACCAAATCTCAGCTCCACAGCATCCCGGACTGCCAGGCGATTATTAAAAAAGCCGCGGTGGAGCGCCTGCGGGAGAAGTACGGCGTTGGTTGGTTTGAGGAAACCGGACCGGTTCATCAGATTCAATTTATCATCCTGAAGGACCGGGTCAGCATCCTCCTGGACACCTCCGGTCCCGGCCTGCATAAGCGTGGCTACCGCCGGAATTCCACCGAAGCGCCGATCAAGGAGACGCTGGCGGCCGGGATCCTGGACCTGGCGCGGGTCCGGCGAGACAGCGTCCTTTACGATCCCTTCTGCGGGTCGGGGACCTTTCTTATCGAGGGGGCGCTGAAGGCAATGAACATTCCAGCGGGGATCACCCGGCGGTTCGCCGCCCAGAACTGGGACAGCATCCCCTCCTCCGTCTGGCAGGAGGAGCGGACCCGTGGGCTGGATCTTGTCCGTCGGGACGCGAAATTTGCGGCCTACGGCAGCGACCTGGACCCTTCCGCTGTGGAGCTGGCCCTGGATAACGCCCACAAGGCGGGGATTGCCCAGCGCGTCCGGATCCGTACCCGGGATATCCGGGAATTCCGGACTGTCACCGATTCCGGGATTGCCGTCACCAATCCGCCCTACGGCGAGCGGCTTCTGGACCAGAAGGCCGCACGGGAGCTTTACCGCCTGATGGGACAGGCATTCCAGCCCCGGGATGGGTTTTCCTACGCGGTCATTTCCCCGGATGAGGAGTTCGAGCGCAGCTTTGGCCGCCGGGCGTCGAAACGCCGGAAACTCTACAACGGCATGCTCAAATGCCAGCTCTTTCTCTACGAGCAGTCTCTTTCCAAATAAAAAAGTAAAAAGGCGGCAGGTTCAGACCCCACCGCCTTTTTATTCCAAATCTGTGTTGAAAAAGAACAAATCGCCCGTTGTTCCATCGTGGTATTCGGTTCCGGGAAAGCTCCGCTCCAGCCGGTAGTTTCCGTGGGTGTACTCGCTGACGATCCGGTCCCAGAAAATAACGGAGCCCTCATTTTTGGGATGCCGCTTGAGCTGCCATCTGCCTTTGAAGCGGTCAAAAAGGGTAAAGGCCGCATACCTTCCGACCCCGCACCGACGGTACTTGTAAAGTACAAAAAATTCGGCCATGGCGTAGTCGGTTTGGATCCCCGGCGCTTCTGGATAGTCGTTGACCATGGCAAATCCCGCCAGTTTCCCATCCGCTTTGATAAAAAAGGCCCAGCGGCGCTCCTCCGTCCAGTATTGGTCCAGATAGCCGTACCCATACAGCCCCAGAGGATTGACATCCAGACCGTCGTACTGGGAAAACTCGTAGTTGTATTTTTCCAGGAGATTGCGCAGGATCTCCTTTTCTTCCACACGAACCGGCGACAGCTCAATTTTCATGGGAATCCTCCTTTTTGCTGCGGCGGGTCGCCAGCAGTACGATCACCAGCACCAGCCCCCCCAGAGCAATACCGATGGTAAGCCCCACGCCGCCGAACAGGATATTTTTCCGTTTGATTGTTTCTTCTGGCGTATCATCGCCGGATTCAGCTGCGGAACTGGCGGACTTTTCTGAAGAGGATTCGGAAGAATCCGCGTCCTGCGCCTGGATTGCAGTGCGCAGAACGTATCCGCTGCGGCTTCCCTTAACCGAGACCAGCGCTATGATGGCTTGCTGTGTGGCCTGCTCTTCCGGAACGCCGTCCAACTCCGCCGCAAATCCCCCAACTTCTGTGCGGTATGCCAGCAGTGCGTCCAGAGGATTTCCGCCAGCTTTGGTGAACTCGCTGCTGTCCGGGGAGATCCCTGCAGCACATAAGGCTGTCAGGACAGCCCCGGTTGTCCGTGCGGAGGAGACATCCTCCGTTCCGGTGAAGCCGCCGCTGGCAAGCTGCTCAGAGGAAAGGTAGGCAAATCCCTCCTGAATGGCCTGCCGGATTTCCTCATAGCTGCTGTAACGGGAAAGGGCTGTCAGTGCGCAGGCAGTGAGATAGGGGGAACTTTCTCCTTCCTGGGAGGCGCTGAAGCCGCCGTCCTCGTTTTGGGCGCTGAGGATCACGGTCCGCAGCGTGGAGCGGGTATTGATCCCATCAGAGGGAAGGGAGTAGCCGTTGGAATCTGCAGCGAGAAGGGCCAGGATCGCTCCGTAGCTGCCGCCCCGGGAGATGTCGGGATAATTAGACAGTGTGGTGAGCAGATTGGCGCCGGATACGTTGCCGGCGTAAATTCCGCAGAAGGTAACTGCCAGGATATCAGCGGCGACTGCCGCCGCATCCTCGTATGCCTGTTCAGCGAGGACGGAGCGGACCAGGGCGTCAATCTCCTGATATTCCACGGACACACCGGCCGCCCCAAGCCCGATGAACCGCGTGTTGTGTTCGCCATAGTTCCGAAGCCAGCTGCATGCGCTGGCAAGGGCGTCGGCACAGGTTTCGTTCCACAGGCCCGCCGTATTCACGGAGGCAACCTCCGGCAAAGGTTCCTCCGGATCGGGATCCTGCTCCCCGGCGTCAGCGTAATAAATCCATTCCACAGTATCGCCGTCGGAGAGGATGGGAAGATTGTTCGATTCGATATCCGCACCGTTGATGCGGAGAAGCCAGTAGCCATTCCCGCCGGTCAGCTTCAGTTCGCCGTTTTCCTCCAGTGTGATAGCCAGAAGGGTCCCCTCTGTTATCTGATAATCCGCCAGATAAGCGAATTTTTTGAGTATGGGAAACAACCCCGCTGCAGTGGTCCCGTTGGGGCAGGAAAGCGTCAGGGGTTGTACCAGATATTGGCTTTCCGCGTTTTCCCGAATGCTGATGGAAACGGAAATAGGCTCTTCTTCAATGGGCGCCTGATCGGCATAGACGATTGGGATCTGCAGCAGCGTCAGCAGTACGCATAGAAAAACGCCGCAAATCCGTTTGTACTGCATTTTCACCTTTAACTCCCCATTTTATCCGGAAATATAACTTTTTTGAAGCAGTTGGCTTCGGCAAAATCTTCTAAAAAACGACAGAAATCCTTCTATATTCTATTATAACGAATCCCAAGAAAGAAGTCCAGTAAGAAATGGGCGAAAAAACAAGTTTTGTAGATCCCTACAACTAGCTTATGCAAATTCAATGCATATTGATAGCTTTTAGCAAGATGATATATCGTTTTTGTGTAGTTTTACAAATATTGAGGAAAAATGAACCTACGGCTTGAAGGTCGCTTTCTTGTGTAATCCCGAAGCTTGTGATATAATGACCTCAATACCTTTTCATGTAAAAAAAGCGATACAGCGCCAGCGGCTGTAGTGTGCGGTGCTGCTTGTTTCAAAAACGCCCTGTGGGCATCGTGAGGGACTGTCTGTGATTATTGTAAACCATATTCAAACCCGGCTGGGAGAGCCGGAGGAGGCCGCCGTTGCCAGAGCTCTGAAAAAATTGGGAGCTCCCCGGGGCCAGGTAGCAGAAGCCTATGTTTCGAAGACCTCGCTGGACGCACGAAACCAGACGGATATCCGCCTGGTTCATACAGTTGTGATCCGGCTGAACAGCGGGGAAGCGGAGACAGCCGCTTCCCGGCACGATCCGTCCATCCTATAC
>CAKXAF010000215.1:0-580 GCA_934869045.1 uncultured Nitrososphaerota archaeon
GGGAAAGGCGGTCATGGCTGAATACCTGAAGCAGTATATTCAGAAAACGCCGGAACCTTATGGAATGAAGCGCACCGTGCTTCATAAACAGCCGGCGTCTGCACGGTTTTTCTACGCTTGTACAGGAGCAGACTGCTAAATTGGTAATCTGCGGCCTGCATTTGGCAGAGCCCCGCGACAGACAGCAGCGGGCTCTGCTAAATGAGTCTCTTCCTGGCGGCATGATGGGCGGCTACATCGAACCTGGATTCCCTTTTTACTATATTAATCCTCAGATGCTGGACTATTTAGGCTATGAAAGCGAGGAGGACTTTGTTTCTGATACCAGCGGAATGATTTCAAACTGCATGCACCCGGACGACTCCGCCATGGTGGATCGGGATGTCGCCCGCCAGCTGAAATCCGCCGACGGCTATATCGTGGAATACCGTATGCGGAAAAAGGAAGGCTCTTATATTTGGGTTCATGATGTGGGACGTAGGATCACAGCGGAAGACGGCCGTCCGGCGATTCTCTCGGTCTGCATAGATGTGACGGGACAAAAACAGGCTCAGGAGGAGATCCTGCACCTCTATAACAG
>CAKXAF010000215.1:590-4598 GCA_934869045.1 uncultured Nitrososphaerota archaeon
GTATTCCGCTGCCGTTTTGATGAGGGATTGTCTGTGATCGACGCCAATGACGGACTGTTCGAATTCCTCGGCTATACCCGGGAGGAATTCGCAGCTATGGGGAGCCGGATGTCGGCCGTGTTTTCTCCAGAGTCATTTTCGTCCATGCTACAGCAGCTGAACAGGCAGCTTGCGCATGGCTGTACCGCCCACAGCGAAAGCCGCGCGATCTGCAAGGACGGTAAGGAAAAATGGCTCTCGATGAAGACCCATTTTTTTTCTGAGCCAAACGGTGAGCGGTATCTTTCCTGTATTTTTGTCGATATCACGGATGAGAAGCGTCTTCAGGAACGGGTTCGAGAGCTGTATGAAAAAGAGCTCTCCTATTTTGCTGAACTGTCCTCGTCCGGAGGAAGCATCCAGGGCCGGCTCAACGTCACCCAGAACCGTCTGGAAAGCTACTTGTCCACCGCCGATGTAGCGGTCGCGCTGGTGGGTGATACCTATGAAAAAACAGTGGAGAATCTGGCGTCCTCCGCTGCCGACCCGGTATATGGGGAAGACATCCGGCGCACCCTCGGCAGGGAAAAGGTGCTGGCCGATTATGCGTCCAGAAAGGTGGATTACCACTTTGAATTTCTGCGCAGGCGCAACGATGGAAGCGTTTTTTGGGGAAGCACGAACATGCGTGCGTACCTGAATCCGGAAAGCGGCGATGTGATCTTATTCTTTTATACTTTCGATATAACAGAACACAAGCTGCAGGAAAAGCTGCTCAACCGGATCACAGAACTGGATTATGATGTGATTCTGGAAGTCGATATCCGGAAGGATGCCCACCGCATCATCTCGCTGGACGAGAGCCAACGGGAAACGGTTCACCGCCCAGGAGCGTTTCAGGAGCAGAGCCGTCTGATCGCTGACCGCTTTCTGGAGGGGGATGCCAAGCAGGAGTATCTGGAAAAGCTCAGTTTGGTATATGTGCAAAAGCAGTTGGCGGTGCAGAATGCCTACAGTTTTGTTGCAGAAATGAAAGATGACCGCGGTCAGGTGCGCATCAAACGGTTTCAGATCTTTTACGTCAGCAGGGAATTAGGCCGGGTAGGCTTGACCCGCACCGACGTGACCGATATTGTCCGGAAGGAGCAACGGCAGAAAAACGAGCTGGCTTCCGCCCTGGTTGCCGCAGAACAGGCCAATGCCGCTAAAACAGATTTCCTTTCCCGCATGAGTCACGAGATCCGTACGCCAATGAACGCCATCATAGGAATGAGCACCATCGCCGCCCAGTCCATAGGGGATGATGAACGGGTGGCAGATTGCATTACCAAGATTGGAATTTCTTCCCGGTTCCTGCTGTCTCTGATAAACGACATTTTGGATATGAGCCGCATCGAAAGCGGAAAAATGCTGCTGAAGAATGAAAAAATTCCCATGGAGGATTTTCTCAATGGGATTAACTCAATTTGCCATTCTCAAGCGGACGTTAAAGGCGTGGAATATGAGTGCATTATCGACCCGATGCTGGACGATTATTACATCGGTGACGCCATGAAGCTCCAGCAGGTGCTGGTTAACATCCTGAGCAACGCCATTAAGTTCACCGGGGAGGGCGGCCGAATAACCTTTTCAGCAGAACAGTGGAAGAAGACGAATAACGCTGCAGTTTTGCGGTTTATCGTCAACGATACGGGAGTTGGAATGAGCGAGGAATTCCTCCATCATATTTATGAACCGTTTTCCCAGGAGTTGACCGGTGCCACAGTCCTGTACGGCGGTACAGGGCTGGGGCTTGCCATATCCAAAAATATCGTAGACATGATGGACGGCCAGATTACTGTGCGCTCCATCAAAGGAATCGGCTCGGAGTTTACCGTGGATGTAAAGCTGGGTATCAGTGAAGAAGAAAAACTCCGCCATCATCAGAAAAAGCCGGAATATCATTTTTCCCATCTGAAGACCCTGGTAGTGGATGACGACGTGGCCGTTTGCGAAAATGCAGTCGTCATGCTGAAGGAGATCGGCGTTACTGCTGAGTGGGTGGACAGCGGCAGGAAGGCTGTTGAGCGTGTAAAAAGCCTTTGGGAGCAGAAAAACTATTACGACCTGATCATGGTGGATTGGAAGATGCCGGATATGGACGGCATTGAAACCGTGCGGCAGATCCGTTGGATTGTCGGCCCGAACGTCACGATTATCATCATGACCGCCTACGACTGGGCGTCTATCGAGCGTGAAGCCAGGCTGGCGGGCGTGAACCTCCTAATCAGCAAGCCGATGTTCAAATCCTCCTTGATTTCTGCTTTTACCAAGGTGTTTAGCGAAAAGGAAGAGCAAGCGCAGCAGGCGGAGCCGGTAAGCTACGACTTCACCGGGAGACGGATCCTTCTGGTGGAGGACAACCAGCTCAATACTGAAGTGGCAAAAATGCTGCTGGAGGAGAAGGGCTTTTCCGTAGAAACTGCGGAAAACGGCCTTCGCGCCATGGAGATCTTCGGAAAGTCTGGGGCAGGCTATTATGATGCCATTCTCATGGATATCCGGATGCCCTTGATGGACGGCCTGTCTGCGGCCTCTAATATTCGTCACCTCAGCAATGATGACGCCAAAACGATCCCCATCATTGCTATGACGGCCAATGCCTTTGATGACGATGTTGAAAAAAGTAAAATGGCGGGAATGAACGCTCATTTGGCAAAGCCGATAGACCCCGACAGGCTTTATCAGTTGCTTTACGATTTTATCTATGGAAGGGAAGACTGAGGATGCAGGATTTCAGACAGCTCTTGGAAACCTACGGCGTGGACTATCCGGCGACAATGAAACGTTTTATGGGAAACACGGGAATGTACCAAAGGCTTCTCGGCATGCTGTTCCAGGATGATAATTTCCAAAAGCTGGGCAGTGCCCTGGAATGCGGCGAACTTCGGAGTGCTTTTGAGGCGGCGCATACCCTGAAGGGCATTGCCGGGAATATGGGACTGACCCCTTTGTATGAGGCTGTCAGCGCCATGGTGGAGCCGCTGCGTACCGGTGAAAGCCGAGAGGATTACCCTGCGCTGTATGAGGCGGTTCGGGGCGAACTCCAGAAGGCGGAAGAATTATGGGAACGGCTGGAGGGAGGAACACCGGTATGACGAAGGCATCCCCCCTTTCGATGGACCAGCTGACAGCGGTTTTGGATAATGCGCCGGTGGCGGTCTACGTCAGCGCAGTCAAAACTCATGAGCTCCTCTACGCCAACGCCAGAGCCCGGGAATCCATTCTTCCGGATTCCGGCGCCACCAGCACCGCCTGCTACGAAATCGCGGGGTTTGACCGTCCCTGTCCGTTCTGTCATACTGGCGAAATGAACCGGTCGCAGCTCCTGACCCGTGAATACCGTCATCCCGTTACCGGCCGGATCTATCAGCTCAGCGGGAAACTTCTTGACTGGGACGGCGTTCCCGCACATATCGAGTATATTTTGGATATCACGGAAAAAAAGCGGGAGGAAGACCGTTCTAAAGCGCTGAAGGAGGAACTGCAGGCGACTTTCAGCAGCATCCCCTGCGGCCTGTGCGTCTACCGGTTTGACGGGCGGCGGCTGGTGCCGCTTTTTCATAATCCGGCCTTTTATCGGATTGTCGGATATTCAGCTGAGCATATCCGCTCGGCTGAGGAGGAAACCACGTTTCTCGGTGTTCACCCGGATGACCTCGCTCCTATGCAGGAAAAACTGCAAAAGGTCTTTCAGAATGGCCAGGGGCTTGAGTATACCTACCGCGTTTGGAACGACCGGCTTGGGGAATATCGTTGGATTCAGATAGAAGGGGCGATAAAGCCGCAGGAGGATGGCGCCAAGCTCCTGTACGGCATATTTAAAGATGTCAGTGAGCAGTACCGGTTGGAAAGGGAGCTGACCGGCGCCAACGAAAAGATGCAAAGCATTATCAACGCGAGACCGGGCGGCGTCGCAATCTATAAGGTCTCGGATATTTTTGAAACCCGGTATTTTTCGGATGGCGTGCCAAAGCTGACCGGATATAC
>CAKXAF010000216.1:0-2973 GCA_934869045.1 uncultured Nitrososphaerota archaeon
CTCTGCGCGTACGGTAAAAGGCCGTCCAAAAAGATACTGGCACTTCTGGTCCACCAGCTTGCGTACCAACCCATGGGCGATCCGGCTGTTGACCAGCGTCCCGTCCACCCTGGGCTGCCCATTCTCTCCAATGACCCACCGCTTTCTCCCCAGAATATCACACCGGTTCTCATAATACCGCTGTCCATCCAGCATCCATTTCCTTTCCCTGGAGCCGAGCCATTCCCCCACCGTCTTAGCGCTGCGCTCTTCATCGCTCATGGCCGCATGCTCCGCGATCATCCGGCTGATCCGCTCTGTTTCCGTCATTGCAAAACTCCTCTCTGCCAATTCCCGCTCTTAAAATCCGACCCCTGTCCGCCGCATCTCCCGCTCGCAGGCATACCGCAGCGCGTCGATGCAGTGATTATCCCGGTCGGGAAACCCTCCCAGGAAGCCGCCTCTCCCATCCTCCTCCAGCAGATATCCGGAAAACTCCCGGGCTGCGTTGGGGCATCGCTCTGGGTCGATGATCAGCTCCTCCAAATCCTGGAGCCAGCTGATCCCGTGTTCCACGCTCCCCGGCCCCTTTTTCGCTGCCAGCACCCGGATTCCTCTCTCCCGCAGCTCGTCGTTGGACCGCGGCTCCGCGCTGTCAGCCATGACCGCCTCTCCCCGGGGATTCTCCCGCCGGATCCTCTCAGCGATCCAGTCAAACCGCGCCCGATACCGGTATTCCTCGCAAAACACCAGTACCCGCCGCCGTTTCCGATCCACCTCCGCTGCCAGATAGACAAAGGGGTCTGCCCCGTAGCCCCAGTCGATTCCCCGGCGCACCCGGCAGAAGCTCCGAATCTCCCCGTCCTCAATCCTCCGCAGCGAAAGATTCCGGAACACTTCGCCGCCCGTCCCCACGCATTTCCCCAGATATTCGTGGGCGTAAATCTCCGGATTGACCTCCCGCAGCCGCTCAGCCTCGGCCAGAAACGGCTCTCCCAACCATCCCTCCGGCATCCCCCGGTAGTCCGACCGGAACACCCGCGTATCAGGCCGCGTCCCTTCCCTGCTCAGCATCCGGTTGATCCAGTGGGCCTGGCTTCTGGGCGGGTTGAAGCTATAAAATACGGAAAACCGCTCCCCGCCCCGCATCAGCGATTGATTTACCGACCGCAGCTCCGCCTCCCCGGAAAATTCGTCCGCCTCCTCATACCAGATGTACCGGACATACCCTCGCTCCGTTTTGACGGAACGCAGCTTCTGCGGGCTGTCCATCCCCCGGAAGAGGAGCTTCTGTCCCGTGGGGCGATATACCAGCGCCATCTGCGGCGAGACCCGTGCCTCCCACAGCTCCCGGACCCCCAGTTTTCCCGCAGCCCATAAAAACTGCTCGTACACACTGTCCCGCAGATTCTTCCCCACCTTTCGCAGAGCCACCCCGTTGGTCTCCGGGTCGCGCATCATTCCCAGCAGGATTTCCACGCTCACCGCCGAGGATTTCCCGCTCCCCCGCCCCCCTGGAAGCCAGAAATGCACCGCCTCCCCGTTCCGCAGCGCCTGATGCATCGGATAAAACGCCGGTGCGATGATTTCGGAAATCCTTTTTTCCGCCATTCGTCCCTCCTACCGCCTCTCCAGCGGGATGTCGTCCACGATCACCGCCGGTGCAATCTCCGCCTTTTCCTTTTTCCGATCCTTCAGATCAAAATAGAGCCGGATCGCCGCCGAATCCCCCGCCCGGCATTTGTCCAACAGCGCCCTCCATACCTCTGCCCGGACGCTGTCGCTCTCCTGCTCCGTCAGCTGGCGTACCTCTTCCCGAAATTCCGAACGCCCAAACCATCTGATCAGGGTCTCTGCCGACACGCCGGCTGCCTTCGCCGCTTCGGCCAGGCTCCCACCCTCTTCGATAGAGCCCAGCACCGACAGCGCCTTCTTCATCCGCCAGTCCGGCTTCATCGGCCCTCACGCTCCGGAACTTCTCTCCGGAAGGAGATGGTGCATTTTCGTCCCACCCCGTCCCGGTAGGCGATCAGGAACACCCCCGCTTCCTCTGAGCAGTCGGCAAACAGCAGTTCCTTGCAATCGGTCAGGATGATCCCGCGCAGTTTTGCAAAAACATTCCGCATTTTCAAAAAAATCTCTCCTTTTTTCCAAAAACCTCTTGATTGATTCGAACAAACGTATTATGATAGAGAAAAGATATGGATTCCAATCAGAATAAATATTTGTTCTTTTTGTGAGTCCTATTATACATTCCAAAAGTGCGTTTGTCAATAGAGATTGCATTCATTGTTAATTTATTGGATATTTGCATAATTTATTTATGGAGTGATTCTTTTGTTTTATGAAAAACTACAAATATTGTGCAAAGAAAGAGGAATTACGCTTTCCTCTTTGGTTCGGGATCTGGGGTTAAGCAGTGGGAATCTGTCCAAATGGAAAAAGGGCGGCCGTCCCCGAGCTGCCACCGCCCAAAAAATCGCTGGTTATCTGGGTGTCTCCCTGGATTCCCTTTTCCAGGACGAGGTTGCTCCTGTCCCCGCTGAAGGGGTCGCCCCGCCCCCGCTGAAGCTGACAGAGATTCAATACGCCCTGTACCATGAAACCGCGGGCGTATCCGAGGATACCCTCTCACGGATACTGGAATTCGCCCGGTACGCAAAAACAGAAGAGGATAAACGGAAGAAAGCGGCAGTGGAACCTTCCACAGACCCGCACAAAGGAACCAAAAACTGATGGATAAACTTCAAAAACTCTACGATCTGGCAGCCCAGCATAATATTGGCGTCTACTTTTACGATCTCGCCGACGCGGAGGCTGCTACCGTTAAAGAGGGGCCTTTCTGTGCCATCGCTTTGAACCCCCGTTACAATCGTACGGCACGAAGCGAACTGGAGCATCTCTCCCACGAAATGGGCCATGTGGAAACCGGTACGCTTCACAGCTCTGCCGCTTCCAGTGAGGATATCCTGCGTGGCGAATACCGCTGTACGG
>CAKXAF010000216.1:2983-4560 GCA_934869045.1 uncultured Nitrososphaerota archaeon
GGGTGGTCAAACATCTGGTTCCCATCGATGAACTTCTGGAGGTGGTGGACCACGGCTATACCGAGGTATGGGAGCTGGCCGAGTATTTTGGCGTCAGCGAAGACTGTATTCTCGACGCCGTCAAAATTTATCGCAATAAAGGCCTTCTTTAAACACAGCTGTCCGCTGTTCTGCCATGGATCCCCAAGCGATTGCCTGCTCCCGCAGGTGAATACAATTCGCCTCTGCTTTGTATGATCCCTACCCGCCAACCTACTTAGAAAGGAGACTACCCATGAAACTCACTTTTTTCGGAACCAGTCACGGCGTACCTGCCCCTGACCGCTTCTGTACCGCGACGCTTTTGGAGTGCGGCGGCCGCGCCTACCTCATCGATGCCGGCGCGCCGGTGGCAGACCTCCTCATCCGATACGGCATCCCCTTCGAAAAGCTGCGGGCCGTTTTCCTCACTCACATGCACCTAGACCACACCTCCGGCCTCACCCAGCTGTGCAGTCTGGGAAATTGGTACTTCACCAACTCGTCCTGGGATATCTTCCTCCCCGAGGACGAAGGCATCGAAGCGTTCCGCCGCCTGCTGCTGGCCGGCGACAAATCCTTGGATGAAACCCGCATCCGCTTTTGCCGTACAGCCCCTGGCCGCATCTTTTCCGATGAGCATATCCGCGTGACTGCCATTCCTACCCGTCACATGGCAGCCGGCTTCCCCTCCTTTGCCTATCAGGTGGAAGGCGAGGGAAAGCGCCTCATCTTCACCGGCGATCTCCATGGCCCCGACGCTTCGGACTTCCCCGCCGCCGCAGAGCTGGAGCCTTCTGACGCCGTGATCTGTGAAATGGCCCATTTCGGCCCGGAAGCCGTCTTCCCTCACGTCAAAAAATGCCCTACCCGGCACTTTTTCTTCCATCACGTCTGGCATGACTATGAAAGCTCTATGGCCGCCATTCGTGCTCTGGACGGGACGCTCCCCTTTCCGGTGACCGCAGTCTCCGACGGTGACAGCTTTGAGCTGTAAACTCCATTCCGGCAGAAAATACAAGCCGCCGCCCGGAAAAATCCCCCAAAGGAAACCGTTTTGCGTTTCTTGCAGAATTCTGCAAAGATTCCGCAAGAAAATCAAACTTTTCCGCAAGTTCTGGCCTTGACCTGCTCCCACCAGACGGGTATAATAGCCTTGAACCACCCGATTAATCGCTTTTGCACAGAATGGAGAGGACAGCTATGAAATACGCACTGATTGGCTGCGGCCGGATCTCCCCCAACCATCTGGGATCCGCCATCGATCATAAACTGGAAATTGCTGCGGTCTGCGACGTCAAGGAGGACAAAGCCCGCGCTCTTCTGGAACAGTACCATCTCACCGATGTTCCGATCTACACCGATTATAAAAAAATGCTGGACGAGCAGAATCCGGAGCTGGTAGCCGTCGCCACCGAAAGCGGCTATCATCCCCAGATTGCTGTCGACTGCATCCATCATGGCTGCAACGTCATCATTGAAAAGCCACTGGCCCTGTCCATGGCCGATGCCCGCCAGGTGATCGCCGCCCGGGACGAAATGGGCGTGGTTGCCTGCAT
>CAKXAF010000217.1 GCA_934869045.1 uncultured Nitrososphaerota archaeon
ATGAACGGCCTACAGGCTGCGGTTTTCCGCTCCTGTGGGCTTTTTTGTCAGAATATGGAATTATATGGTGCTTATAAAATGTAAATAATTTGTGAATGGGCGGAATTCTGCAACCGGGAGCGAAAAAAATAGTTGCAAAATGGTGACAGAGTGGTTATAATTAAAGACAGAGTGGTGAAGAGCGGTTAAAAATGGTGAAAAGTACCACGAGATGAGCGGGTTTTGGACCGCGGGCCGCGGAAACCCGGCGGAAAAAACGGACCTGCTCAAGAGGGGGTGGTGGGGAATGTTAATCGGCGAGTACGGTTACAGTATAGATATAAAAGGGCGTTTGAATTTCCCCGCCAAACTCCGGGAAGACCTGGGAGATCGGTTTATGATCGCAAAGGGGTTGGGCGACCACTGTCTGGCTGTATATTCCATGGCTGAGTGGGAGGAAAAAACCGCCAAGATCAAAACCTATCCGACGGCGAAAGCAAAAGAGCTCCAGCGTTTCCTTTTTCCCAGCGCCTTTGAGGCCGAACCGGACAAGCAGGGCCGCATCGTTATCCCTCAGAATCTACGGGAATATGCGGGCCTTGAAAAAGACGTCATGGTTGTCGGTACAGGCGACCGCTGTGAAATCTGGAGCAAGGACGAGTGGGAGCGGATCAGCGGAAGCATCAGCGCCGAATCTATCAGCGAACTGGTGGACATTCTGGGCTTCTGAGCAAAGCGGATCCCGGTCCCGGCAATCGAATTTTATCCCGAGGAGGCAGTCATGGAGTTTTCTCACATCCCCGTCATGCTCCATGAGTGCATGGAGGGGCTCAATATCCAGGCGGACGGCGTCTATGTTGATGGCACAGCCGGCGGCGCGGGGCATTCCTCCGAAATCGCCAGGCAGCTAAACGGCGGGCGTCTGATCGCACTGGATCAGGATCCGGATGCGGTGGCGGCGGCCTCGGCGCGGCTGGCTCCTTTCCCGGGAGCGCAGGTGGTACAGGCCAATTTCCGGAACATCCGGGAGGTCCTCGATGGGCAGGGAATCAGCCGGGTGGACGGAGTGCTGCTGGATTTGGGGGTTTCTTCTCATCAACTGGACACGGCGGAGCGGGGATTTTCCTATCAGAAGGACGCTCCGCTGGATATGCGGATGTCCCAGGAAGGGACAAGCGCCGCCGATTTGGTCAATACCGCTTCAGCGGACGAGCTGTCCAGGATCCTCCGGGAATACGGTGAGGAGAAGTTTTCCTACCGGATTGCTCAGGCCATTGTCCGCAGGCGGGAGAACACACCGGTTACAACGACCTTTCAACTGGCTGAAATCGTGAAAGCCGCAGTGCCGGCGGCCTCCCGGCGGGAGAAAAATCCCTGCAAGCGGACGTTCCAGGCCCTCCGTATTGCGGTAAATTCCGAACTGGACGCGCTTTCTCAGGGGCTTGACGAGGCTTTTGACCTGCTGGCCCCGGGTGGAAGGCTTTGTATCATCACCTTTCACTCTCTGGAGGACCGGATGGTCAAGCAAAAATTCGCCGCGCTCTGCCAGGGATGCATCTGCCCGCCGGAGTTTCCAGTCTGCGTATGCGGGCACACGCCGGAAGGGAAACTGGTTCCCCGCAGGCAGCCTATCCTTCCATCCCGGCAGGAACTGGAAGAGAACCGCCGCAGCCAAAGCGCGAAGCTGCGGGTTATTGAGAAGATTCACGACCGCGAAGCGGTTTGTACCCAATAGGAAAGGAACGGGTTTTTATGGCACAAACAAATCTTGCATACGATCTCGAACGGTTTGAACAGCATACCCCCGTTTCGGAACAGAAGCCGGCAATCAGCATCCGTCGGGAGCGGAGCATTCATCCGGCAAAAATCGTGCTGGTTGCGGCTCTGGCGCTGATGATGGGATTTTCCCTGCTCTACAGCCGGGTGGTCATCACCGAATTGAACGAACAAATCAACAGCGCCGCCACTAGGCTGGACGTCCTCCATGCCGAACAGGTACGGATGCAGACGGAGCTGGACGGAAAGATGTCGTTGAAAGCCATAGAAGAGACTGCCATCGGCGAGTACGGAATGGTGAAGCCCGACGGCTCCCAGGTCAGCTACATACAGGTTACAAAAGAAAGCAAATTGGAAGCCAAAGCGGAGGAAGAAGGTTTTTTTGAAAAGATCGCCAATTTCGTCCAGGGCCTTTTTGAGTAGAGCCCGCTCCAAATGGGGAGTCCGGCATAAATGGGCGGATTCCTCCATACATATCAAGTACACAGGAGGTTAAGATGAAGCGATCTTGACCTTTTGTTGTTTATCGGCATTTGTCGGGTTTGCTGGAATTTTGGAAAAGCCTGCCGTTTCGGCAGGGGACCGCAGGCGGCTTTACCGTCGGGGAGGGATACGATTATGGCTGATGGGGCCAGCAAAAAGATGAAGATTCGAACCATCATCCTTTGCAGCGGGATGCTGTTGATTCTGGGATGGGTTTTGTATAATTTGGTGTACCGTTCTCTGGTTACGGGGGCGGACCTGAGGGCCAGGGCGGCGGACCAGCAGCTGCGGGATACGGCCATTACGGCCAACCGCGGGACGATCTACGACTGCAATATGAACGTCCTGGCTCAGAGTGCCACGGTCTGGGATGTGATCCTAGCTCCACGTGAGGTCTACACCGCCATGAACCAGCTGGAAACCCAGACGGAGAAGGACGCTTATGAGCAAAAGCTTATCGACGGTCTCTGCACCATTTTGGAGGTGGATGAGGAAACGGTCCGTGAACACCTTTCCCATACGGAGAGCATGTACCGGGAGGTCAAACGGAAGGTCGTGAAGACCGTAGCGGACCAGATCACCGAATATGTGGCAGAAAACAATCTGACCGGAATTTACCTGCAGGTGAACACCAAACGGTTTTACCCCTACGATGACCTGGCCTCCAGCGTGATCGGTTTCACAAATTACGACAATCAGGGTGTTTACGGCATCGAAGCAAAGTACAACAGCGTTCTTTCCGGCACGCCGGGGCGGCAGATCTCCGCCAAGAACGCCCTGGGGGAAGCGCTGCCCACCACCTATGAGCAGTTGTATCCTGCTACCGACGGCAATTCCCTGGTGTTGACTATCGACCAGGTTGCCCAACATTTTCTCGAGAAAGCACTGGACGCCACCATCGCCCAGCACATGCCGTTGGAGGGCGCGGCAGGGATCGTTATGGACGTCAACACCGGCGGGATTCTGGCAATGTCCTCCAAACCGGGGTTTGACCTGAACAATCCGCTGGCCATTTTCGACGAAGAAACCGCCGCCGTCATCGCCGCCATGCCCGATGGCGATGAAAAAAACACTGCCAAGAAAAATGCCCAGGAGAAGCAGTGGAAGAATAAGGCGGTTACAGATATTTATGAGCCGGGTTCTGTTTTTAAGGTCGTTACGGCCTCTGCGGCGCTGGAGGAAGGCGCGGCGACACTGCACTCCACTTACAACTGCACCGGCGCCGTTACCTTTCCGGGCCTTCCCAAACCCATCCACTGCCATAAGCGGGCAGGCCACGGCCTTCTGGACTTTACCGGAGCCATCGTCAACTCCTGCAACCCGGCCTTCATCGCCATTGGCCAATCCCTGGGTGCGGAGAATTTCTACCGATACTTTGACGCCTTCGGGCTGACCCAGAAAACCGGTATTGACCTTCCCGCGGAGGCACAGAACAGCTACTATACGGCGGAGCGGCTCAACGCCATCAGTCTGGCCTCCTGCTCCTTCGGCCAGTCCAACACTGTGACGCCAATCCAGATGCTGACAGCAGCGGTGGCGGCCATTAACGGCGGAAAGCTGCTGACCCCGCATATCGTCAGCAAAATCGTCGATAATAACGGAAATACCGTGGAAGAATTCGGCGCAGAGGTCCGGCGGCAGGTCATTTCAGAAGAAACCTCCGCTATCATGCGCACGGCCCTGGAGCAGGTAGTCGCGGCAAACGGCGGCTCCAACGCCTATGTAAAGGGCTATCGCATCGGCGGCAAGTCCGGCACGGCCCAGAAACTCAACAAACAGGACGAGGAAGTGGAACGCTACATCTTTTCCTACTTCGTTTTCGCACCGGTGGACGATCCTCAGGTCGCGGCACTGATCCTGGTGGATGAGGCGACTTCCGGGGCGGAATACGCCAATACCGTCGTGGCGCCCACGGCGGCGGCACTGATGTCAGATTTGCTGCCTTATTTGGGAATCCAGGCGCAATACTCGGAAACCGATTCCGAGCTGCAGGACGTGAGCATCCCCGGCGGGCTGATCGGAACCGATCCTCTGGCCGCCCAGAGCAAGCTGCGGATCAAGGGACTGGAGAGCACCATCGTTGGTGATGGCAAAACCGTCGTGGACGTTTATCCGAAATCCGGTACCAAGGTTGCGGTAAACTCCAATATCATCATTTATACAGACGAGCGGGAGATGGAGACCGCCACTGTGCCCAATGTCGTAGGCCTGACGCCCAGCCAGGCCAATCAGAAGCTGACAAATGCCGGCCTCAATATCCGGATTACCGGCGGCGCGGCGCAGAATAAGCAGGCAAAGGTCTCCAGCCAGGAC